>JADCCH010000364.1 GCA_020252865.1 Methylobacterium sp. | reverse complement strand
GAGAGATGGCCCGGAATGCGCAGATGCCGGCGGCCCACTTCGACAAAGAGCGGATCGCGCTTTGCTGCCCAAACGGCGGCGAAATGGCCGATCGCCCAGATGAGGAGACCGACCAGCCACAGCCGCAAGCCGAGACCGACAGCACCGGCGAGCGTGCCGTTCATGATGGCGATGCTGCGCGGTGCGCCGCCCAGCAGGATATGTTCGGTCAGCGCGCGGTGGACCGGAACCGAGAAGCCCGCGACCTCATCGGGATGATGCAGGAGGCCCGCCATCAGACGAGCGCCCCGCCGCCGAACGAGAAGAACGACAGGAAGAAGCTGGACGCCGCGAAGGCGATCGACAGGCCGAAGACGATCTGGATGAGGCGGCGAAATCCCCCGCTCGTATCGCCGAACGCCAGCGTCAGGCCGGTGACGATGATGATGATGACCGCGATGATCTTGGCGACCGGACCCTCTATCGACTGGAGTATGGACTGCAGCGGCGCTTCCCAAGGCATGGAAGAGCCGGATGCATGAGCAGCGGGCGCTAGAAGAAAGCTCAGGGCCAGCGCCGTGGCGGCGGTCGCGAGGCGCTGGCGGCCGCGCGCGATATGTCTGATCATGCGGGTTCTCCTTGTGGGTCGGGAGGCTGGGTTGCAGGGGAAAGGCGGTAGTCGGTGCCCGCTGCGAGCCCATCGACGCGGGCGAGTTCGGCAAGGCGCCGCGCGCTGCCACGACCGGACAGCACCGCCACGAGGTCGATGGTCTCGGCGATCAGCGCTCGGGGGACGGTGACGACGGCTTCCTGGATGAGCTGTTCAAGGCGGCGTAGCGCGCCGAGCGCAGTGCCCGCGTGAATCGTGCCGATCCCGCCGGGATGGCCGGTGCCCCAGGCCTTCAGGAGATCGAGCGCCTCTGACCCACGCACCTCGCCGATCGGGATCCGATCCGGCCGCAGCCGCAGCGACGAGCGCACCAGGTCGGACAGCGTCGCGACGCCGTCCTTGGTGCGCATGGCGACGATGTTCTGCGCCCGGCATTGCAACTCGCGTGTGTCTTCGATGACGATGACGCGGTCGGTCGTCTTCGCGACCTCGGCCAGCAGAGCATTGGTCAGGGTGGTCTTGCCGGTGCTGGTTCCGCCGGCCACGAGGATGTTGGCGCGCGATGCGACCGCCTGCCGGAGAATGGCGGCCTGGTCTGCCGTCATGATGCCAGCCGCGACATAGTCGTCGAGCGTGAAGACGGCGACGGCGGGCTTGCGGATCGCGAAGACCGGAGCCGTCACGACTGGCGGCAGCAGGCCCTCGAAGCGCTCGCCGGTTTCGGGGAGCTCGGCCGAGACGCGCGGCCGACGGTCATGCACCTCGGCGCCGACATGGTGGGCGACGAGGCGGACGATGCGTTCGCCATCGGCCGCCGAAAGTCTCTCTCCCGTATCGGACAGTCCGTCAGAGAGCCGGTCGACCCAGAGCCGCCCATCCGGGTTGAGCATGACCTCGACGACTGCAGGGTCTTCCAGGAATCGGGCGATCGCAGGCCCCAAGGCGGTGCGCAACATGCGTGCGCCGCGTGAGGCTGCTTCCGATTGCTGATGGTTGACCGTCACATCGTCCCCGTTCGCTTGCGGGCCTGCGCGATGCGCGGCCCTGGATCGGGGATGAGTAAGAAAGGCAGGAATTGGGGCGTTGCAACAACGCTCAGGGGGTCATCGTACTGTGGCGAAGAAAGACAGGTGATCGGCGGACTGGTGTCGAACCACGGCAGCGTCTGAGGCTCCCGATCGCCACGTTTTCCCGAGCGGGAATTATTCAGGTACGGGAGCTACCCCGAGGCGCAAGCTTTCCCGAGCGGGAAATTCTGATAGACATTCTTCAGGAATCCATGATACTTTCCCGTTCGGTAAAAATCATGGCCAGACGCAACCTCACCACCGCCGAGATCGGCGACATCGTCCGAACTACCCGCAAGGCCGCTGGCCTGCGGCAGGACGAGCTTGCGGGTGCAGCGGGCGTCGGCCTGCGCTTCATCGTCGATCTCGAAGCGGGCAAGCCGACCGCACAGATCGGCAAGACGCTTCAGGTCCTGTCTGCGCTCGGATGTTCGCTCGATATCACGCCGCCGTCCGACACCAAAGGAGCGCGGCCAAAGGGTCCTCAGAAGGCATGACGCGCACCCTCGATATCTGGTGGGACGGGCGCCTGGTGGGCCATCTGACGCAGGACAAGCACGGTGAACTCGGCTTCGCCTATGCGCCGGCTTGGCTCGACGACGAGGCGGCGCAGCCGTTGTCCGCTTCGCTGCCCAAGCGGGCGGAGCCGTTCACTCGCCGCGAGTGCCGTCCGTTCTTCGGCGGTCTTCTGCCGGAGGAGGGCCAGCGCGACGCCGCAGCTCAGGCACTCGGCGTGTCGCGCGCGAATGATTTCGCCCTTCTTGATCGCCTCGGCGGCGATGTCGCGGGAGCGCTCCAGCTTCTGCCACCCGGCGAGCCACCGACCGCTCTGGCTCTCGACCAGCAGCCAACCCCGCTTGACGATGCAGGCCTGATCCGGGTGCTGGACGCGCTGCCTGTGCGCCCGCTGCTCGCGGGCGAGGAAGGATTGCGCCTCTCGCTCGCCGGCGCGCAATCGAAGGTGCCGGTGGTTCTGCTGGATGAAGAGGTGGCGTTGCCTGCGCCGGGCCAGGCCACGACGCATATTCTCAAGCCGCCGATATCGCGTTTCGCGGCCACGACCGAGAACGAGGCGTTCGTCATGCGCCTTGCCGCCGCGATCGGTCTCGATGTCGCGCAGGCAGAAGCGCGCACCGTTCAGGATCGAACGTTTCTGCTGGTCCATCGCTATGACCGCGCCATCGGCGCCGATGGCATTGTGCGCCGGATCCACCAGGAGGATTTCTGCCAGGCGCTCGGCGTGCCGCCGGAAACCAAATACGCCAGCGAGGGCGGCCCGACCTTCAAGGATTGCTTCGCGCTGCTCCGCCGCGTCGCCGCCAGGCCCGCCGTCGATGTGCTGAAGCTTCTCGATGCGGTGATCTTCAATGTGATCGCCGGGAACGCCGACGCACACGGCAAGAATTTCTCGATCCTCTACGACGCCGAAGGCCCACGCCTCGCCCCGCTGTATGATTTGCTTGCGACCGTTGCCTATCCCGATCTCTCGCCGAAATTCGCCATGAAGATCGGGAAACGGGCGACGCTTGCCGAACTGGACGCGAAGGGCTGGGCAGCATTCGCGGCGGACACAGGTCTCGGTCTGCCGCTGATACGACGACGGGTTGCGGAGATCAGCAAAGAGGTCCTCGAGAAAGCAGCCGCAGTCGCAGAGGAACTTTCGCGCCCTGAGTTGGACCGAACGGCTATCGAGCAGTTTGCCAACATGATCCGTGACCGCGCCGATCGCTGTGCTTTGACGATCGCGGGAGCCATGCGATGACGCGGTCGAGAAAGAGTCGCCCATCGTCGGTTAAACCCGGGGAGTAATACGCGCTGCGGTACGGATATCGGCGATCTGGATGCCAAGAGCCTGCAGATTTTGACGCATATCGTTGAAAACCGGTTGCTCGGCGTCTGGATCACTGATGGTCACGATCACTGTGAAGGGCACGCCTTCTTCGGGCATGACCTCGCCCGCGCGCGTCAAGTATTCAACGAAGAGACGCCAGTTCGACGAGGGACCCACGCCCTGAGGGAAGGTTTTCGCCAAGACCTTTACCGGGCTCCATTTAAGGTCATGTTCGATGCGCTCCGCCTCGATCGGAGGAGCCTCCCGCCGTGACGGGAGATAAAGTGGTTCAAGCCGTCCTTTCCACCCGCCATTGGCTTGTTCCTGCTGGAGGACAGCGTTGATGTTGACCCGGACGAACTCCGATCCAAAACGGGCGTCTAGCGGGGGGGTGGAGACGAGCGTGATCTTTGCGCGACCACGGCACTTGCCTTCGGGGCCGACCAGTGACGCCGGCCATTGGAAACGGAAGTTGATCTGTTGGTCACGTTGGATGCGCGATGCGAAAACGAGAGTAATCGTGTGGTCGCCCGTTTCCAGGATGCGATCGGCCGAAGGCGGCATTCCGAATCCGACCATATGTTTGGCGATAGGCGCCAGCGCCTTGTCCTGCAAAAGGGTCGGCATTTCGGCATGGTGAACAAGCAGACCGATCAGGGTTTCACGAGAGACCTCGCCCTCAATAGCGTGATCCAGGACAGCGGCGGTCTTCGCGGCAAGGGGCGCGGCATAGCTAGTTCCACAGCCATCGACGATGGTGCCGTCGGGCAGTATCGAGAAGAGCCCGTGGCCAAGTTTAGGGTGCTGGGACCCTGCGCCTCCGATGTGAGCCAAGTCGGGCTTAACACCTGCGCGCAGTCCGGGGCCACGTCGGCTGTAGCGCGTCGGAGCGAACGGAAGGCATCCATCATGGCCTGGCGGGTTGAGAGCTCCCACAGCGACGTTGCGCGCGCTCTCGGCCGGCGTAAGGAGGCCATCGTTGCGTGCGGTGGCAAGGTTGCCGAGCGCCGCCGTGGCGTCAGCAGGCCATTCAGGGCGCAGGTCTTGCGGTTGTATGTTGCCAGCTGAAATGAAAACGATGGCGTTGTTGCTCTCAGCGATCTGATCAAGCCGCGCTGCGTGGGGACTGTAACGATCTGGCGCCGCAGGCTGAAGGATGTTCAGGCTCATGTTGAACACGCGCACCCCATGTCGAGCGCGAGCGTCCGAAATGGCTGTCTCCATTTCGTCGAAGAATTGCGGCAAGCCATCGGGATAATAGGACGCAAAAGCTCCGGCTTTGCGTTCGTTCGGGAAGACTGCAACGTCGACCAACTCCGCGCCGTCGGGCTCGGGGCAAATCTCCGCGCCGTTAAGCGCGCCGCCCAGGGCGGCCAATCCGCCGATGAACGTCCCATGCGCAAGGTCGGTATCTTCCTCTGCGAGAACGTCCCAGCGGTCGATAACCCAGTCTGACAGTGCTTCGCCGATTCCGCCGTCGATGATCCCAAGCCGGGGATGACTGCGGCGGCTGTCTCGGACGGGAATAGTGACATCGGTAGGCCGTGCGCGGGCGACTGCCGTGCTGGGTCTTGCGGCCCGCACGACGATGCCAGGAAGTTCGATCCGGCGCACAAGCGGATGGCTGTCAAGGAAGGCGAGCAGCCGGAGGTGTCGACCCACGTCGGGATTGAATGCGGCAAGCTCGCGCCGCCGTTCGCTGACCGGGGCATCATTCAGCCGCAGAACCGGCTGATTGTTGATTGCCGCTGAGAACTGACCCGGTGGGCTCGTCAATTTCCACTGAGATTTGACCCATGTTCTGACCTTCTCCCTGGCTTTTGGGTCGGGGGAACATGGAGTGATCGACATGGCATTATTGAGCGTCATCCGGCGCT
>JADCCH010000363.1 GCA_020252865.1 Methylobacterium sp. | reverse complement strand
TGATGAAACTGGCCACGGGCCTGCAATTCCCGCGCGCCGGCAGCGTGGTGGTGGGCGGCGAGAAGGTGACGCGCCCGGTGAAGATGGCCGGCATGGCTTTCCAGAACCCGGTAATGCTGCCCTGGCGCACCACGCTCGACAATGTGCTGCTGCCGCTGGAAATCGTGGAGCCGCATCGCTCGCGCCTTCGGCGGGAAAAGGCGGCCTATGTCGAGAAGGCCGAGGCGCTGCTCGCACAGGTTGGGCTGAAAGGGTTCGGCTCGCGCTTTCCCTGGCAGCTCTCCGGCGGCATGCAGCAGCGCGCCTCGCTCTGCCGCGCGCTGATCCACGAGCCGCGCCTGCTGATGCTCGACGAACCCTTCGCCGCGCTCGATGCCTTCACCCGCGAGGAATTGTGGTGCGTCATCCGCGATCTCCACGCCGCGAAGAAATTCACGGTCATCCTCGTGACGCATGATCTGCGCGAGGCGGTGTTTCTCGCCGATCGCGTCTTCTGCATGAGCGCGCGACCGGGTCGCATCGTTGCCGAGCGCGAGGTGGATCTGCCCCGTCCGCGGGATCTCGACGTGACCTTCTCGGCGGAATTTGCGGAAATCGTGCATGAGCTGCGCGGACATATCCGCGAAGCGCGCGGCGTGCATTGAGGGGGTGCGCATGTCGCGCAAAAGTGGTCACCGGTTTTGCGAGAAAGACATGCGCAAAGTGAGAACAAGACCATGACTCAGAAGCAGAAAATCGCGCTCGCGCCCTGGGTGTTCACCATCGGCTTCTTCCTGCTTTGGGAACTGGGCTGCCGCGTCTTCAACGTCTCGAGCTTCGTGCTGCCGACGCCACTCTCCGTGGCGAAGGCGATGTGGGAATACCGCTCGCAGTTGTCGTTCCACTCCTTCCACACGCTCTGGATGACCTTGGCCGGCTTTGCGATCGCCGTCGTGTTCGGGCTGGGGATGGGGCTGCTGCTCGGTTCATCGCGCATCGTGCATGCCGGAACCTATCCGCTGCTCGTGGGCTTCAACGCGATTCCGAAGGTCGCGGTCGTGCCGATCCTCGTCATCTGGTTCGGCGTGGGCTGGATGCCCGCGGTTCTGACCGCCTTTCTGATTTCATTCTTCCCGATCGTCGTGAACGTGGCGACGGGCCTCGCGACCATCGAACCGGAAACGGAGGACGTGCTGAAGGCGCTCGGCGCATCGAAATACGACATCATGACCAAGGTCGGCCTTCCGCGCTCCATGCCCTATTTCTTCGGCTCGCTGAAGGTCGCGATCACGCTGGCCTATGTCGGCTCGGTCATCGCCGAATACAACGCCTCGAAATACGGAATCGGCAACCTGATGGCGCGGGCGAGCGCGGATTTCAACGTGCCTCTGCTGTTTGCGTCGCTCATCGCGCTCGCGGTGCTGGGTGTCGCAATGTACGCGGTCACCGCCTGGATCGAGAAGCGCATGACCGGCTGGGCCCAGCGCTCGGGCTTCGCGGCGAATTAGAGCATTTTCAAGCGAAGCATGTCCCCGCGAAGACGGGGGTGGGAACTGGTTCGCGTGAAGAAAGTGCGACCGGACAAAGAGATCGCGTATCCGAGCTCATTCGATCAGATCGGAAACTGCTCTAAGCGCCGGGCCTGAATTCCGGCAGATCATCGCCCAGCGCAATGACCTTGCCGGGGTTGAGCCGGTTCCCGGGGTCGAGCGCGCGCTTCAGCGTTTCCATCAGCTTCAGCGCCACCGGATCCTTGTAATGCGGGAGTTCGTCGCGCTTGAAGAGCCCCACGCCGTGTTCCGCGGCGATGGAACCGCCGCGTTTCGCAACCATGTCGTGCACGATGCGGTTGAAGCGGTGCCACTCGCCAAGGAACGCCCTCGATTCCATGCCGACCGGCTGGCTGAGGTTGAAATGGATGTTCCCGTCGCCGATATGCCCGAAGGCGCAGACGCGCAACCCCGGCATTTCGGCCTCGCAGGCCGCACTTGCCTCGACGAGGAAATCCGCGACGCGGCTGATGGGCACCGAGACATCGTGCTTGATCGAGGCCCCTTCATGCCGCTGGTATTCCGACAACGACTCGCGCATTTGCCAGAAAGCTGCAGCCTGCGTGTCGCTCGCGGCGACGGTCGCATCCTCGATCTCGCCCGTCTCCAGCGCAGGCTCGAGCACTTCGAGGAGCAACGCGTCAAGATCGGCGTTCGGCTCGGGGCTCGTGAGTTCGACGAGGGCATAGGATACGTGCTGCCCATCAAGTGGATCGCGCGCGCCCGGCGCATGGCGCACCACGATTTGCAGCCCGAAGCGCGGGATGATCTCGAAGGTCGTGAGGCGGTCGCCCGCGCGCTGGCGGAGGCGCGCGAAGAAGGCGACGATCTCTGTTGGTCCCGCCGCGCCGACAAAGGCCGTGGCCCGCGCTTTCGGCAGCGGGAAGAGCTTCAGCACGGCCTTGGTGACGATGCCCAGAGTGCCCTCCGAGCCGATGAAGAGGTGCTTCAGATCATAGCCCGCATTGTCCTTGCGGAGCGCCGAGAGTCCGTTCCAGATCGTGCCATCCGCAAGCACCACTTCCAGCCCCAGCACGAGATCGCGCGTGTTGCCGTAGCGCAGGACAGCCGTGCCTCCGGCATTGGAAGCGATGTTCCCACCAATGGTGCAGGAGCCTTCCGAAGCGAGCGAGAGCGGATAGAGGAAGCCCGCTTCGCGTGCTGCTTGCTGCACCTGGGCGAGCACGGCGCCTGCTTCCACGGTGATCGCGGCATTGACCGCATCGACCGGTTCGATGGTCCTGAGGCGCTTCAGCGAAATCACCACGCCGCCATGGGGCACGCCGCCGCCGACAAGACCCGTATTCCCGCCTTGCGCCAGAAAGGAGACGCCCGCCGCATGGCAGGCCTTCACGGCAGCGGAAACCTCGGCGGTATTCGCGGGCAACACGGCGGCGATGGCCGTGCCCTGCGCGAGGCGTCGCGTTTCCCAGAGATATGGCGCGAGATCCTCCGCCGCGACATGCACATGCTTCTCGCCGACGACGGCGCGGAGCTGCGAGAGAAGATCAGCCGCAGGCATGGTGGTCATCCGGTCTTGATTTGGGCGAGACGAGCGGCGACATCGTAAGGCGCATGCGCGGCGAGGGAAACCGCGGATTGCCGTCACCCCTCCACCCGGCCAAGGAGCCTTCGATGATCCCCATGACCATGCAGGAAATCCGTTTTCGGGGGGCGGGCGGGCCGGAGGTGATCGCGGTCGCGGAAGGTCCGGTTCCGAAGCCGGGCCCTAATCAGGTTCTCGTCAAGGTCGCCTATGCCGGCGTGAACCGGCCGGATTGCCTGCAGCGCGCGGGCGGCTATCCGCCGCCGCCGGGCGCTCCGGAGGTTCCGGGCCTTGAGATTGCCGGCCATGTCGTCGCGGCGGGTGAAGGGGCGGGCCTGCCGGTCGGCGCGGCGCTCTGCGCGCTCATCGCGGGCGGGGGCTATGCGGAATATGCGCTGGTCGATGTGCCGCTCGCCATGCCCGTGCCCAAAGGCCTCTCGCTCTTGGAAGCCGCCGCCCTGCCGGAGAACGTGCTGACGGTCTATGATAACGTGGTGACGCGCGGGCGCCTCACAGCAGGCGAGAGCTTCCTCGTGCATGGCGGCACGAGCGGCATCGGCTCCATCGCCATCCAGATGGCGAAGGCGCTCGGCGCACGCGTGATTTCCACTGCACGGGGTCCGGAAAAGCTC
>JADCCH010000362.1 GCA_020252865.1 Methylobacterium sp. | reverse complement strand
CCTTCCAGCTCTGGGCGGATCTGCGCGCCGCGAATGTCACGCCGCCCAACCATTCGGAAAT
Organism: Methylobacterium sp.; assembly: GCA_020252865.1. Classification (GTDB taxonomy): domain Bacteria; phylum Pseudomonadota; class Alphaproteobacteria; order Rhizobiales; family Beijerinckiaceae; genus Rhabdaerophilum. Next base: position 6,896 of record JADCCH010000362.1, on the reverse strand, counting down.
CGCGACCGACCGCATCCGCCAGACCATGCAGGCCGGGAACCTCATTTTCGGGATCACCTGGTCCTATGCCTGGCACCGGCTGCAGACCGATCCGGATTCCGCCGTGAAGGGTCGGATCGGCATCGCGCCACTGCCCGGCTTCGAGGCCGGGCGCAGCGCCAGTTGTCTTGGCGGCTGGATGGTCGCCGTCTCCGCCTTCTCGAAGAACAAGCCCGAGGCGGTGAAGCTCCTGCGGCACCTCTCCTCGCCACAAACCGCGCGGGTCATGGCCCTGCAGGCCGGTCACCTTCCGGCCTTTGCCGAGCTTTATGCCGACCCGGAAGTGCTCGCCGCATGGCCATGGTTCGCGCAGGCCCTGCCGGTGGTGCAATCGGCCCGGCCCCGGCCCATCACCCCGCGCTATTCGGAGGTGTCCGAGGTCCTGCGCGCCAATGTCCATGCCGTGCTCGGCGGCAGCAAGACGACCGAGCAGGCCCTGAGCGACATGGCCATCCGGCTCGGCGGCATTTTTCGCTGAAACTGCCTTCTTCCTGCCTCACGCAATTGCGATCGGCATGTGTGCGCAAGGCGGCATAGCAGTTTTGCATGAGGGAGCCTGCATGCCGAACGGGGCAGAAATCAACGCTCGGCGTCTGGCTGCGCAAGGTCGCTGCATCGCCTTCGGCAAGCCGTGCGGTGAAGAGCTCGCGGTCGCCGAGGCGCTGGAGAAGGCGGGCATCCGCTTCCAGCACATGAAGCGCGAGAATGCCGGCGGCTTCATGGCGGAGGGCCATGCCCATCGGCAGGCGCTCGAAGGCGGCCCCATGGCGCCTGCGGGCCTCGAAGCCGGTGCGCGCTTCGGCGGCACGGATTTCGCGGCCGTCGCGATGGCTTTCGGCGGGCATGGCGTGACGGTGACAAGCCGCGCCGCGCTGGAAGCCGAGGCCCGCGCCGCCTTCGCGCGCCACGACCGGTTCAAGCCGATTGCCGTGCGCATCGCGCCGGATGCCGATAAGGGGAGGCTCTGATGGCCAGCACGCGCAGCCCCCGCGATACACGGCTCGATTTCTTCCGCGGCCTCGCGATGTTCGTGATTTTCGTCGCGCATCTCCCGGATAATCCATGGTTCGGGTTCATTCCTGCGCGTTTCGGCTTCTCCTCGGCGGCGGAACTCTTCGTGTTCTGCTCCGGCCTCGCCTCGGCCTATGCTTTCGGGCGGGTTTTCCAGTGGCAGGGATTTGGCGCGGGCCTGTTTCGCGTGCTCTCGCGCCTCTGGCAGGTCTATTGGGCGCATATCGGCCTTGCCCTCGTGATGATGGCCATGAGTGTCGCGGGCTGGAAGCTCACGGGCACGGATTATCCCGCCCGGCTCGGCCTCGGCTGGTTCTATCGCGAGCCCGGCGAAGGGCTTTTCGCGCTGATGACGCTGACCTTCACGCCCGCCTTCCTCGATATCCTGCCGATGTATCTCGTGCTGCTGGCGATGCTGCCGCTGGTGATGCTGTTCGCGCGCCTGTCGCCGATCCTTGCGATGGGGGCGCTGCTGGCGTTGTGGATCATCGTGCAGGCGACGAAGCTGAACCTGCCGGGCGGTCAGGGCCCCGGTGGCGTGTGGTTCTTCAACCCCTTCGCGTGGCAGCTCGTGTTCTTCACGGGCTTCGCCTTCGGCTTGGGGTGGCTGAAAGCGCCGCCTTTCGAGAAGGGCGCGCTGTTCTGGCTCTGCGTGGCGTTTCTCGCGGGCTCCATGCCGCTCAATTTCTGGGGTTTCACCCGGAACATTCCGGCCCTTGGCGTCGCGCATGAATGGCTGATCGGCGCTGATGGGAAAACCAACCTCAACCCCTTGCTCTATATCCATTTTCTCGCAAGCGCCTATGTGGCGCTGACCCTCATCGAACCCCATCGCGCGCGGCTCGCCGCCTTCAGTCCGATCATCGAGGTGGGCCAGCAGGCGCTCGCCACCTTCATGGCGTCCATCGCCCTCGCCTGGGGGCTCGGCATGCTGCTGGATGTAACGGGCCGCGATTGGCTCACGACGGCCCTCGCGAACCTCCTTGGCTTTGCGGGGCTCGTCGCGGTCGCGCGGCTTGCGAAGCGTTACAAGTCCGCGAAGGACGAACGCGCAGCAAAGCCCGCGCTTCAGCCTGCCGAATGATCAGTCCAGCCTGAAAATCGGCCGAAGCTTCACGCCCACCACATTGCCGGCGAAGGCGAAGATCAGCCAAACCCAGCCATGCAGGCTGCCGGACACGGTGCCGGAGAAGAACGCGCCGATGTTGCAGCCCGTGCCGAGCCGTGCGCCGATGCCCAGCAGCAGGCCGCCGATCACCGCCGCCGCGATCGAGCGGGCGGGAAGCGAAAGGCCCGGCTTGAATTTCCCTGCCATCATCGCCGCGAGCATGGCGCCGAGGATGATCCCGAAATCCATCACGGAGGTCACATCCGCGAAGAGGCTCGCGCGCAGCGCGCCCTCCTGACCGGCGAAGAAGGCCCAGTTCTCGGGCATTGCGCCGAAGAGGCTCGCGATTTTCGCGCCCCAGAGCGCAAACGCGCCGGTGATGCCCCAGGGCCAGCCGGAGACCATGAGCGTCGCGATGTTCACCAGCGCAAGCGCCAGCGCGCCGATCACCAGCGCCCAGGGACCGCTGAGCCAGTTTGTCGCGGGTTGCCGGATCGAAGCGAGCGAACCGTGCCGCGCCGTCTCCGCCCTCGCCACCAGCGCATGGAGCGCGGCCAGTCCGGCGAGCATCACCACCAAGGCCGGCAACCAGCCGAAGCTCGTGACAATCGAGACCGGCGCGAATTTCGGCCAGGCGAACCAATGCTCGGCAGTGGCGCTCGCGAGCGTCGATCCGAGGATGAAGAACAGAAGCGTCACCACCATCCGCACCGAGCCGCCGCCGATGGTGAAGAGCGTGCCGGAGCCGCAGCCCCCACCCAGTTGCATGCCGAGCCCGAAGAGGAATGCGCCGGTGACGAGCGCCACACCCACGGGAAACACATAGCCGCCGACGGGCTGGCCCAGCAGGCTGCCCCCCGCAAGCGCGGGGAAAAAGACAAGGCTCGCCACGCCGAGCATGATGAGCTGCGCGCGAAGCCCCGCGCCTTTCCGCTCGAGGATGAAGCGCCGCCACGCCGCCGTGAAGCCGAAGCTCGCATGGTAGAGCGCAAGGCCCGCAAAGAGGCCGATGCCCGCGAGCAGCACCATGCGCAGACCGCCATTCAGGCCGGCGAGGGACAGCAGCAGGAACATGGCCGCCAGTGCGAGCAAAGCTTGCGGGCGGGCCATAGGGGCAAGCGGTTTCTGCGCGAGAAGCATCAAGTCATCCCCGATCGTTTCAGACCTTTTGTAGGTATTCGCGCGGGGTTTGGCGACCGGAAGAACTTTGCGATTTGGCGCGGCTTCCGGGGTCGATTTGCCGGATCATCCCGTGCAATCAGCGGAATTTCCCGCTATGGCCCGGTTCAGGCCTTCACGATCCGGAAAGTCAGGCTTTCGCCGTGCTTTTCGGTTGTCTGAAGCGTGTCGCCGGTTTCCCGGATGAGGTTCGGAATGTCGAGCCCGGCCAGCGGATCATTGGCCGTCACCACCAGCACGGTGCCGGGCGGAAGGCCTTTCAGCGCCTTGCGCGTTTTCAGCGCAGGCAGGGGGCAGCGCAGGCCCAGGAGGTCGAGGGCGATTTCGGACATGGTCGCTCCCGCAGCGAGGCTGCTTGCCGCAGGACACTTCCCCGCAGCCGCATCCCCGTCATATGGTGGAAGCATTCGGGGCTGTCGAGAGGGAGGAATGGCTTTGCGTTGGTCGGTCTGGGCGTTGCCGGTTTTCCTCGCGCTTCCCGCGGAGGGCGCTGATCTGCGCGGGCATGGCGGGCCGGTTCGGGCCATTGTCGCCACGCCCGATGGGCGTATCGCCACCGCGAGCTTCGATACCACGGTTATCCGTTGGGTGCCTGCACGCGGCGTGGCTGAAACGGTTCTGCGCGGGCATGAGGGAGCGGTGAATGCGCTGATTGCCCTGCCCGATGGCGGCTATGCCAGCGCCGGCGAGGATCGCCGCATCCTGCTCTGGCCTCGGGAGGGCCATTTGCCCCGCGCAACTCTCGAAGGCCATGAGGCGCCCATTGCCGGCCTTGCGCTTTCCCTGGATGGAACGGAAATCGCCTCCGCGAGCTGGGATGGCACGATCCGCCTCTGGCCGCTCGCGGGCGGTACCCCGCGCGTCATCGACGCCCACAAGGGCAATGTGAATGCGGTCGCTTACCTGCCCGATGGCACGCTGGCCTCCGCCGGCTATGACGGCCAGCTCATTCTCCACAAGGGCACGGATGCGCCGCGCGTGATCGAGATCGGCGTGCCGCTGAACGCCGTGGTGAGCGCAGGCGATGAACTCGCCGTCGCCGCCGCCGATGGGCAATTGCGCCTCGTGAACCCGGCCACGGGTGCAATCGCGGCACTCCCCGTCGCGGAAGTGCCGATCGTTGCGCTCGCGGCCTCGCCCGATGGCAGGATCATCGGCGCGGCGGGTTTCCGCGGGGCGCTGGCGCTGGTGGATCGCCCGGCCCGCAGCATCCAGCGCCGCATGTCCGGCCCGGCCTTCCCGCTCTGGGCTCTCGCCTTCTCGCCCGATGGCCGGGAGATCCTCACGGGCGGCGCGGATCGCCTTGTGCGGCGCTGGGTGGTGGCGACGGGCGAGCCGGTCAATCCCGTTCTCGCCGAAGCGCCCGAGGCGCGCGTGCAGGCGCTCGCGAACCATCCCGGCGCGGAGGTGTTCAAGGCCTGCGGGGCCTGCCACACGCTCTCGCCGGATGATGGCAATCGCGCAGGCCCCACGCTCCATGGCGTGATGGGCCGCAAGGTCGGCACGGCCGAGGGCTATGCCTATTCGCCCGCCCTTCTCGACAAGGGCATCACCTGGAACCGCGAGACCATCGCGCGGCTCTTCGAGATCGGCCCCAACGCGATGCTGCCCGGCACCAAGATGCCGGAGCAGGTGGTCAATCGCGCCGAGGATCGCGAGGCGCTCGTCGATTTCATCGAGAAGGCGACGCGCTGAGCCTCAATTCAGCTTGTCCTCGGGGTTCTCGCGGAAATAATCCTCCGTTGTGCGCACGCGCGGCCGGGCCGGGCCCGCATAGGGGTCGAAGCCGGTATTGGTCATCGCTTCCACGCGGCAATCGTCGCAATAGCCGATGAGCTTCGCGCGGTCGGCATTCTGGCCCGAATACATCCAGTGCTGGCCGGTGAGTTTCGCCTTGATGCGCTCGATGGTGGACTTGGTGCCGAAGAGCTTCCCGCAATGGTCGCAAGGGTAGGGCTCTTCCTCCTTCAGCGTTACGGGCGCGGCATTGATGCGCTCGAAATCGATCTGCGGCGCGATGGAGATGACCTTTTCCGGGCAGGTCGCCTGGCAGAGGCCGCATTGCACGCAGAGATCCTCCTTGAAGCGAAGTTCCGGCCGTTCCGGATTGGCGCTCAGCGCCGAAGCCGGGCAGGCGGAGACGCAGGCGAGGCAGAGCGTGCAGCCCTCGCTTCTCACGTTCACGGTGCCGAAGGGCGAACCGGCGGGCAGCGCCACCTTGGCCGGGCGCTCCGGCGCGACATTCCGCCATTCGCGCAAGGCCATCATCAGGACGGGGCGCTTCTCGCCGATGGGCAGGAAGGTGGCCGGCTCGGCCGCGACCACATGCGCGGGCATCGCGCTGAGGCCCGCCAGAAGCTGGTCCGGATCATCGGTCGAGAGGATGGACACCGCGTCCTTGGGATAGCCCAGAGCCGGCAGCAGTTCCGCTGAAAGGCTCGCGAGTTTCGCGAGCGGGAGGGGATCATGCTTCGGCTTCGCGCGGATGAGGAAGGCGACGCCCGCCGCGCCATAGGCGAAGCTCGCGGCGATCTGCTCGAGGCCCACTTGCGTCACTTCATTCACCTGCACGGGGATGACATTCGCCGGCAAACCCTCGCCGAAACGCGCCAGCGCATCGATCAGCGGCAGGCCGTGCCCGGCATCGTGGAAGAGCATCACCGCACGCTCGCCGCCTGCGCCGCGATAGGCGCGGAGCATCAAACGAAGCCGCTTCATCAGGTCTTCGGCAGCTGGCAAGGCATAGCTGGCCGCCCCCGTGGGGCAGACGGAAGCGCAGGAGCCGCAGCCCGCGCAGATTGCAGGATCAATCGCCACCGCATCGCCGCCGGGGCTGATCGCGCCGGTGGGGCAGATTTCGAGACAGCGCGTGCAGCCCGTGATCTTCGAGCGGGAATGCGCGCAGAGATCCTCGTGGAAAGTGATGTATTTCGGCTTGTCGAAGGTGCCGACGAGATCGCGCGCCTTCGCGATGAGTTTCTCCACCCCCACCGGGTCGCGCGGATCGGCGCGGAGATAGCCGTCCCGCAGCTCATCCGCGTGGAAGAGCGGCTGCCCGCCCGTGAGGTCGATCAGCACATCGCAGCGCGATTGCGCGCCGTTGCGCGTCGGCCCGAACACGAGCGCCTGCCGCGAGGCGGGCGAGGCGAGCGCGAATCCATCCAGCGTGAGTTCGAACGTGCCGAGATACCCCTTGGCCTGCCGGATGGTGCCGCAGGCGATGGGAAAGTCGCGCTGGCGCGGCGGCGTCACCGCGCCGGGCTTCGCGAGCATCACGGTGATGTCGAGCGTATCCGCGAGCCGCGCCGCGACCTCGAGCGCCACCTCGTCCCGGCCATAGATCAGCGTCACACCCTGGCTTTCCATCGCGAAAAAGGGAAGCGCCGGGGCAGGCAATTGCGCGGTCGCGAGCAAGGCCGCCATTTTTGGGCCAGCCTCGGCACCTTCGCTGGACCATCCCGCGCGATCGCGGATGTCGATGAAGCGCGCCTCACCGGCAAATCCGGCCTCGGACAGCGCGGTGCGAAGTGCGGCCTGTTCCTGCTCGCAGGCAATGGTG
>JADCCH010000361.1 GCA_020252865.1 Methylobacterium sp. | reverse complement strand
GCTCTAGAGCATGCTGTGAAAAAGTGGAATCCGGTTTTTCACAAAAAAGCATGCGATAATAATAAGAGAAGAGCATGATGTGCTTCCGACTGAACACATCATGCTCTAGCACCCCCTGCCGCATTGCAAAAGCCTCTAGAGCATCTTCAAGCGAAGCATGTCCCCGCGAAGGCGGGGATGGATGCCGGTTCGCGTGAAGAAAATGCGATAAAACACAGAGATAGAGCGTCCGATCAGAACAGACCTTCCACCACGCCCTCGGCCGTGAGGTGGATGCGCTCGGCCGCAGGTTCTCGTGGCAGGCCGGGCATGCGCAGGATATCGCCGCAGATCATCACGACGAAGCCCGCACCGGCGGAGAGCACCGCATCCCGCACCGGCACGAGATGGCCCGAGGGCGCACCCAGCAGTTTCGGATCGGCCGAGAAGGAGGTTTGCGTCTTCGCGACGCAAACCGGGAGATGGCCGAAGCCCATCTCCTCGAACCGCGCGATCCTCGCTGCGGCATCCGGCGCGATCGCGATATCCGCCGCGCCGTAGATCTCGCGGGCGATGGTTCGCATCTTCTCGGCGAGTGGCATCGCATCGGGATAGAGCGGCGAAAAGCGGGCCGAACCGCTCTCCGCGATCTCCGCCACGCGCCGCGCCAGGGCTTCCGCGCCCTTGCCGCCTTCCGCCCAGTGCCTGCAGAGGAAAGCCTCGGCCTTTGCCTCCTCCTTCACCAGGCGGATGAGTTCGGCCTCCTCCTCCGCGCTGTCGGCGGAGAAATGGTTGATCGCAACCACCGGTTCGAGGCCGAATTTGCGGATATTGCCGATGTGCCGCGCGAGATTGACGAAGCCCGCGCGAAGGGCGCTGACGTTCGGCTGGCCGAGTTCGGCCTTGGCGACGCCGCCATGCATCTTCAGCGCCCGCAAGGTCGCGACGATCACCACGGCGGCAGGCGCAAGCCCGCCGATGCGGCATTTGATGTCGAGAAACTTCTCCGCGCCGAGATCGGCGCCGAAGCCCGCTTCCGTCACCACGAAATCGCCAAGCGAGAGCGCACTTTTCGTGGCGATGAGCGAATTGCAGCCATGCGCGATATTCGCGAAGGGCCCGCCATGAACGAAGGCGGGGCTGCCTTCCAGCGTCTGCACCAGGTTGGGTTGCAGCGCATCCTTCAAGAGCACGGTCATCGCGCCGTTGGCCTTGAGGTCGGCTGCGGTCACGGGCCTCCGGTCGCGCGTTTCCGCCACGATGATCCGCGCGAGGCGCGCCTCGAGATCGGCGAGGCTCTCCGCGAGGCAGAAGGCCGCCATCACCTCTGAAGCAACGGTGATGTCGAACCCATCCTCGCGCGGGAAGCCGTTCGCGACCCCGCCCAGCGAGGAGACGAGGCCGCGCAGCGAGCGGTCGTTCATGTCGATCGCGCGCCGCCAGGTGACGCGCCGGGTATCGATTCCCAGCGCATTGCCCCAGTAAATGTGGTTGTCGAGCATGGCCGAGAGCAGGTTATGTGCGGCGCTGATCGCGTGGAAATCGCCGGTGAAATGCAGGTTGATCTGCTCCATCGGGACGATCTGAGCATGGCCGCCGCCGGCCGCCCCGCCCTTCACCCCGAAACAGGGCCCGAGCGAGGGTTCGCGCAGGGCGATGACGGTCTTCCGCCCGATACGATTGAGCGCATCGCCGAGGCCAACCGTAGTCGTGGTCTTCCCCTCGCCGGCCGGCGTCGGGTTGATGGCCGTCACGAGCACGAGCTTGCCCTGCTTCCTGCGATTGGTCTTCAGCCAATCGAGATCGACCTTCGCGACATATTTGCCATAGGGCGAAAGCGCCTCATCGGGGATGCCAAGCTTTTCCGCGATGGCGCCAATGGGTTGCAGTCGCGCGGCGCGCGCAATCTCGATATCGCTCGGCATGAGGCTCCCCGACTTTCGAGAAGGCCCTACGACGCGCCGCGCGCCCAGCCTTCCCTGGTCTCCATCACGTAATCCGCATAGCGCCCAGCGGCAATGGCTGCGCGTGCGCCAGCCACAAGCTGCTGGTAATAGGCGATGTTGTTCCAGGTCAGCAGCATCTGCCCCAGCATCTCGCCCGATTTCGTGAGATGATGCAGATAGGCGAGCGAATAATCCCGCGCGGCCGGGCAGGATGAGGTTTCGTCCATCGGCCGCTTTTCCTCGGCATATCTGGCATTGCGCAGGTTGAGTTTGCCGTGGCGCGTATAGGCCGTGCCGTGGCGGCCGGCTCGCGTGGGCATGACGCAATCGAACATGTCGACGCCGCGCCGGATGGCCTCGAGGATGTCATCGGGCGTGCCCACCCCCATCAGGTAGCGCGGCTTCTCCCGCGGAAGATAAGGCTCGGTCGCCTCGATGGTCGCGAGCATCTCCGCTTGCGGCTCGCCCACCGCGAGGCCGCCGATGGCATAGCCCGGCAGATCGAGTGCCGCGAGCGCCTCTGCACTCTCGCGGCGCAGATGCGGCAGGGTTCCGCCTTGCACGATGCCGAACAGCGCACGGCCCGGCTGGTTTCCGAAGGCGGCTTTCGACCGTTCCGCCCAGCGGAGCGAAAGGCGCATCGCGCGCTCGACTTCCCTCTCGGGTGCGGGCAGGCGGATGCATTCGTCGAGCTGCATGATGATGTCGCTGTCGAGCAGGAGCTGGATCTCGACCGATCGCTCGGGGGTCAGCTCATGTTTAGAACCGTCGATATGCGATTGAAAGATAACGCCCTTTTCGTTGATCTTGCGCAGCGCCGAGAGCGACATCACCTGGAAGCCGCCGCTATCCGTGAGGATCGGGTAAGGCCAGCGGGCCATCTCGTGCAGGCCGCCGAGCCGCGCCACGCGCTCCGCGCCCGGCCGGAGCATGAGGTGATAGGTGTTCCCGAGGATGATATCGGCTCCCGTCGCCCTCACCTGCTCCATATAAAGCCCCTTCACCGTGCCGGCGGTGCCCACGGGCATGAAGGTGGGCGTGCGGATATCCCCGCGCGGCATGGCGAGCACGCCCGAGCGGGCCGCGCCATCCGTGGCGTGAAGCGTGAAGGTGACGCGAGGCATTGAAGTCGTGGTCATGCACCCCCCGGCCAGAGCAGCGAGGAATCCCCGTAGGAATAGAAGCGATAGCCGTTCTCGATGGCATGCTGATAGGCGCGCTGCATCGTCTTGGTGCCAGCGAAGGCCGAGACGAGCATCAGCAGCGTCGATTTCGGCAGGTGAAAATTGGTGATCAGCGCATCCATGCCCCTGAAAACATGGCCGGGCCTGAGGAAGATATCGGTCTCGCCCAGGAAGGGCTGGATTTGCCCGGAGGCATCCACCGCGCTTTCGAGCAGGCGGCAGACCGTGGTGCCGACCGCGATGATCCGCCCGCCCCCGGCGCGCGTCTCGTTGATGCGGCGCGCGGTTTCGGCGCGGATCTCGCCCCATTCGGCATGCATGCGATGGTCGGCGATGTTTTCCGTCTTGACCGGCAGGAAGGTGCCCGCGCCGACATGCAGCGTGAGGAAGGCATGGCCAATTCCCTTGGCCGAGAGCCGCTCGATGAGCGCCGGCGTGAAATGCAGCGAGGCCGTGGGGGAAGCGACCGCGCCCTCGTTTTTCGCGAAAACGGTCTGGTAATCAGCGGCATCGGCCGGGTCTTCGCCCTCGCCCAGCCGCTTGCGCGCTTCGAGAATGTAGGGCGGCAGCGGCATGGCCCCGACCAGTGCGATGGCCTCGTCGAGAGAGGCGCCGGCGCGATCGAACCGGAAGATCACGATCCCTTCCTCGCCCTTCGCGATCACCTCTGCCCCGAGCGAGCCCATGAGGCAGACCTCCCCGCTTTCGCCGAAGGTCACGCGATCACCCGGCTTCAGGCGCTTGCCCGGCCTGGCGAAGGCCTGCCAGGTGCAATCATCGAGCCGTTTCAGCAGCAGGGCCTCGATGCCCACGCGATTGCCCTCGCGATCCCGCTCGCCGAGCAGACGGGCGGGGATGACGCGGGTATCGTTGAAAACGAGGAGATCGCCCGCTTTCAGCAGGTCGGGCAGGTCGTGGAAAAGGCGATCCTCGAACCCACCCTGCCCCACCACGAGCAGTTTCGACCTGTCTCGTGGGGAAACCGGATGCAGCGCGATGCGCGCCTCCGGCAGCTCGTAGTCGAAATCGGCGAGCGTCAGCGACGCCTCGCCCGCCGGTTTCGTGGTCATGGCTCACGCATCCGCCGCGATCGTGGCCTTGTTGATGCGGTCCGGGTTGCGCACGGGCTCGCCGCGCGCGAACTGGTCCACATTCTCCATGCCCTCGATCACCTTGCCCCAGACGGTATATTGCTTGTCGAGGAAGGTCGCGTCGTCGAACACGATGAAGAACTGCGAATTGGCCGAATCCGGGTTGCGGGCGCGCGCCATGGAGCAGATTCCGCGCAGATGCGGCTCGGAATTGAACTCGGCCTTGAGGTCCGGGTAACCGGAGCCGCCCATGCCGGTGCCATCCGGACAGCCGCCCTGCGCCATGAAGCCATCGATCACGCGATGGAACGTGAGGCCGTCATAGAAGCCCTCGCGCACGAGCTTCTTGATATGCGCGACATGGCCGGGGGCGAGGTCCGGGCGCATCTCGATGGTCACGACGCCCTTGGTCGTGTCGAGGATGAGGGTGTTTTCGGGTTCAGCCATCGGGCACTCCTTGATCGATCAATCGGGAATTCGAAAAATTCAGCGGATATCGGCGGCGACGCGCACGCGGATCATCTTGTCGAGCTGCTCCTTGGGGACGCGCTCGCGCTGGGGATCGACGCGGCGGATCCGGTCGACATGCTCCATGCCTTCCACCACGCGGCCCCAGATCGTGTACTGGCCGTTGAGGCCCGGCGCTTCCGCGAACATGATGAAGAACTGCGAATTGGCCGAGTTCGGGTCCTGCGTGCGGGCCATGCCCACGGCGCCGCGCACGAAACGCTCAGTGCGGGAGAATTCCGCCGGCAGGTTGCCGAGATCCGAGCCGCCCATGCCGGTGCCGGTGGGATCGCCCGTCTGTGCCATGAAGCCATCGAGCACGCGATGGAACACGATGCCATCGTAGAAGCCCTTGCGCGCGAGCATCTTGATGCGCTCGACATGCTTCGGCGCGAGATCGGGCCGGAGCGCGATCACCACGCGGCCGCTTTTCAGCTCGATCACGAGCGTGTTCTCGGGGTCGGCCTTCGGCTGGCCTTGCGCGAAGGCAATGGTCGGCGAGAAGGCGATGGTCGGCGCGAGCGCGGCGGCGGCGGCAAGAAACGAACGGCGAAGCATGGATTGATCCTTCGAGGGGCACGCCTTTTGGGCGAATTTGGCTTTCAGTGCAGCGAGCACCGCCTTCGGCACGAAGCCGGAGACATCGCCGCCGAGCAACGCGATCTGGCGCACGAGCGTGGCGGTGATGGGGCGCACCGGGGGCGAGGCCGGCACGAAAACGGTTTGGATCTCCGGCGCCATGGTGCCATTCATGCCCGCGAGCTGCATCTCGTAATCGAGATCCGTGCCATCGCGCAGGCCGCGGATGAGGATCGAAGAGCCGGCGCGCCGCGCGGCATGCACGGTGAGATCGTTGAAGGTGGTGACGCGCGCGCGCTTGCCGCCGGCTATCTCGGCAACCACGGTTTCGAGCAGGCTCTGACGCTCTTCCACCGAGAAAAGCGGCGCCTTGCCCGGATGCGTGCCGATGGCGATGACGAGTTCATCGGCAAGGGCCAGCGCGCGGCGGATGACATCGAGATGCCCATCCGTTGGCGGATCGAAAGACCCGGCATAGAAGGCGATGTTCGGCATCGTCTTCATTCTCCCTCTGGAGCATTTTCCGGTCTGACCGGATCAGCTCGTATGCTCTATCTCTTTGCCTTGCCGCATTTTCTTGACGCGAACCGGTTCCCACTTCGCTTGAAAATGCTTCTTTCTTTGCCTTGCCGCATTTTCTTGACGCGAACCGGTTCCCACTTCGCTTGAAAATGCTCTTGTGCCCCGGGCGCTCGTTCCATTGCGGGCACGAGGTATCGCCCTTCCGGGGGAAAGGCAATCGCCGCAAGCTTCAGGCTCGCAAATCCGCGACGATCGACGGGAGTTCCGCCATGCGGTCGATCACGGTCAGCGCGCCGGCCTGAGCGAGGCGATCGGCGAGGTCATCCGCGCCGTGGTTCGCGCCGGCAAAGCCGATGACGCGCATGCCGGCGCGCAAGGCCGCCGTGACGCCCGCCACCGAATCCTCGATCACCAGGGCATGCGCGGGGTCCACGCCCAATTGGCTCGCGGCAAACAGGAAGACATCCGGTGCCGGCTTGCCGCGCGCGACCTGGCTCGCGGAATAGATGTGATCGCCGAAAAGCGGCGCGAGACCCGTGAATTCCAAGTTCTTCCTCAGGCGCGTGAGGCCGGTCGAGGATGCCACGGCCCGCTTGCCCGCGATGGCGTGGATGGTCTCCACCACATCGGGGATCAGCATAAGCTCGGTATCATGCCGCCGGTGGATTTCCGCATCGACCCGCGCATTGAAACCCTCGGGCAGCATGAATGGCAGTTCCGCGCGCAGGATCTCCCAGGTTTTCGCCGCGGGCACGCCATTGAATCGCGCATTGAACTCGCGCATCGTGATGGGCCAGCCAAGGCCGGTCAGCGCCTCCGCGCAGACCGAGCCGGCAATGTGCTCGCTGTCGATCAGCGTGCCGTCGCAATCATAGAGAATTCCGAAATCCATGCCGGTTCCTATGCCCCGGCGAGGCCGACAGCACAACCTGCCTTGCAGGCCGGGGCCAGACATGCACCATGGGAAAGACATGCACCATGGGAAAGACTTGCACCATGGGAAAGACTTGCACCATGGGAAAATGTTGCCCGAACGCGGCGCTGGCCGGTGGAGTTTCCGATGATCCTCGATGATGCCGCCGCCTTCGTCGCCCCGTTCCGCATCAGCAAGGGCAAGGGCTTCGCGCTGGCGCAGCATGCCCCGGATGATATGGGTGGCGCGAACCTGACCAAGGACGAGGCGAAGACGCTTCTGGAACTCGGCAAGGAGCGCCTGCGCGAATTGCAGGAAAGGCTCTATGCGTCGGATACGTGGTCAGTGCTGATCATCCTCCAGGCCATGGACGCCGCAGGCAAGGATTCGAGCATCGAGCATGTGATGTCCGGCGTGAACCCGCAGGGCTGCCAGGTCTTCTCGTTCAAGGCACCCTCGCCCGAGGAGCTCGATCACGATTTCCTCTGGCGCACCGCGCGCGCCCTGCCCGAGCGCGGGCGCATCGGCATCCACAACCGCTCCTATTACGAGGAAGCTTTGGTGGTGCGCGTGCACCCGGAATTTCTCAAGGGCCAGCGCCTGCCAACGGAAAACCCCTTCGCGGCGGAGGCGGGCTCGAAGGATTTCTGGGCCGAGCGACTGAAAGCCATCGCCGATCACGAGCGGCACCTCGCGCAGAGCGGCACAAAGATCATCAAGCTCTTCCTCCATGTCTCGAAGGAAGAACAGAAGGCGCGCCAGCTCGCGCGCATCGACGATCCCTCCAAGAACTGGAAGTTCAACGCCCGCGACGTGGCCGAGCGCGCCCATTGGGCCAGCTACATGTCGGCCTATGAGAGCGCGATCGGCGCGACCGCGGCGAAACACGCGCCGTGGTATGTCATCCCGGCCGACCGGAAATGGTTCATGCGGCTCGCCGTGATGGCGGCCATCGTGGCGGAACTCGAAAGCCTGAACCTCGAATATCCGAAGCTCTCGCCGGAGGAGACCGCCAAGCTCGCGGAGGCGCGAAAGGCGCTGCTGGCGAGTTGAGGGGCATTACCCCTCGCCGCCCTCTTCGCCCTCTTCCTCGTCGCCGCCCTCGCTTTCGCTGACGCGCTCGACCGAGACGACGCGCTCGCCTTCGCGGGCATCCATCACGATCACGCCCTGCGTGCCACGACCCGCCACGCGAATGCCGTGGACCGGGCAGCGGATGAGCTGGCCGCCATCCGAAACGAGCATGATCTGGTCGCTCTCCTCCACCGGGAAGGAGGCCACCAGGTTGCCGTTGCGATCATTGACGGCCATGGCGACGATGCCTTTGCCGCCGCGCCCCGTGATTCGGTATTCGAACGACGAAGTTCGTTTGCCATAACCGTTTTCGGAGATGGTGAGCACGAATTGCTCGGCGGCACCCATCTCGGCATAGCGCTCGGGCGAGATCGCGGCCTCGGCCAGGGCCTCCTCGGCATCGGCAGTGCCTTCCTCTGGCTCGCCGGCCGAAATTCCTTCGCCGGAAAGGGCGCGGCGCATCTTGAGATAGGCCACGCGCTCCTCGGCGCTCGCATCCAAATGGCGCAGGATGGTGAGCGAGATCACACGATCCCTCGCCGCCAGGTTGATGCCCCGCACGCCGGTGGAATCGCGCCCCTTGAAGACGCGCACTTCATCCACCGAGAAGCGGATGCACTGGCCGAGTGCCGTGGTGAGCAGCACGTTGTCCGTTTCCGAACAGGTGGCGACATCGACGATGGAATCGCCCTCGTCGAGCTTCATCGCGATCTTGCCGTTGCGATTGACCTGCACGAAGTCCGAGAGCTTGTTGCGGCGGACATTGCCGCTCTCGGTCGCGAACATCACGTCCAGCGTCTCCCAGGCGGCCTCGTCCTCCGGCAGCGGCATCACGGTGGTGATGCGCTCGTCCTCGGCGAGCGGCAGGAAGTTCTTCAGCGATTTGCCGCGCCCGTTCGGCGGCGCGATCGGCAGCCGCCAGACCTTCGACTTGTAGACCTGCCCGCGCGAGGAGAAGAACAGCAGCGGGATATGCGTGTTGGCCACGAAGAGGCGCGTGACGAAATCCTCGTCGCGGGTCTGCATGCCCGAACGGCCCTTGCCGCCGCGGCGCTGCGCCCGGTAGGTCGAGAGCGGCACGCGCTTGATGTAGCCGGCATGGGAGACCGTGACGACCATGTCCTCCCGCGCGATGAGGTCCTCGTCCTCGAAATCGCTTTCCGCTTCGATGATCTCGGTCATGCGCGGGTTGGCATGCGCATCACGGATGGTCGTGAGTTCGTCGCGGATGATCGCCTGGATGCGGGCACGCGAGGAGAGAATGTCAAGGAATTCACGGATTTCCCCCGCGATCTTCTCGAGTTCATCGCCGATTTCATCGCGGCCCAGCGCCGTGAGGCGCTGGAGGCGGAGATCGAGGATCGCCTGCGCCTGCCTTTCCGAGAGACGATAGGTGCCGTCAGCCTGCAGCGCATGGCGCGGATCGTCGATCAGCGCGATGAGCGAGGCGACATCCATCGCCGGCCAGTGGCGGCTCATCAGGGATTCGCGCGCGGATTCGGCATTGGCCGAGTTGCGGATGGTGGCAATCACCTCGTCGATATTGGCCACGGCAATCGCGAGGCCCACCAACACATGCGCCCGGTCGCGCGACTTGTTGAGGCGGAAGCGCGTGCGCCGGTAGATGACCTCGATCCGGAAATCGACGAAGGCCTGGATGAAATCCTTGAGATTCAGGGTTTCAGGGCGTCCCCCGTTCAGGGCCACCATGTTGCAGCCGAAGGTGGATTGCATGGGGGTGTGGCGGTAGAGCTGGTTCAGCACCACGTCGCCCACGGCGTCACGCTTGAGCTCGATCACCACGCGCATGCCGTGGCGGTCGCTCTCGTCGCGCAGGTCGGCAATGCCTTCGACCTTCTTCTCGCGCACGAGATCGGCGATGCGCTCCACCAGCATCGCCTTGTTCACCTGATAGGGAATTTCCGTGACGATGATCGCCTCGCGATCCTTGCGGATCTCCTCGATGGTCGCGCGGGCGCGCATGATCACCGAGCCGCGGCCCGTATGATAGGCCGAGCGGATGCCGCCACGCCCGAGAATGAGCGCGCCGGTGGGGAAATCCGGTCCCGGAATGAACTGCATCAGGTCGTCGATCGTGACCGACGGATCTTCGAGATAGGCGAGCGTGGCGTTGATGACCTCGCCGAGATTATGCGGCGGGATGTTCGTCGCCATGCCGACCGCGATGCCGCCCGCGCCGTTGACCAGCACATTGGGGAAGCGGGCCGGCAGAACCACCGGCTCCTGCCGGGAATCATCGTAATTCGGCTGGAAATCAACCGTATCCTCCTCGATATCCTCGAGAAGTGGCATGGCGGCCTGCGCAAGCCGGCTTTCGGTGTAGCGCATCGCCGCCGGCGGATCGCCATCGACCGAGCCGAAATTTCCCTGCCCGTCCACCAGCATCAGCCGCATGGAGAAGGATTGCGCCATGCGCACAAGCGCGTCGTAGATCGCCTGGTCGCCATGCGGATGGTACTGACCCATCACGGCGCCGACGATGTTCGCGCTCTTCACGTATTTCTTCTCGGGCCGGTAGCCGTTCTCGTGCATCGACCACAGGATGCGTCGGTGCACGGGCTTGAACCCGTCGCGCACATCCGGCAACGCGCGGGAGACGATCACGCTCATCGCGTAATCGAGGTAGGAGCGCTTCATCTCCTCGGTGATGGAGATCGGCCGGATTTCCGAGCCATCCCCACCGGGAGCGCCGGGCGCCACGCCTTCCTTGTTCTCGTCTGCCACGTTTCGACACCTTTCGATTGCCGATCGCGCGAGCACGCGCGCGAACGCAACCTCGTGTCTATTTGATTCCAACCGGGAAGGCGAATGCGGGGTGGGGAAAATTCAGGCGCTGATGGCCAGCGGCGTGCGCATGATGACATGCGCGAATTCCTTCATGAGCGCCGGATCGAGCTTGCCTTTCATGCCGCTCATGATGTCGTAGGCCTCGCCAGCGTCGAGGCGTCTCTTGTAGGAGCGCTCCTCGATCAGCGCCGCGAAGATGTCGCAGATCGTCACCGCGCGCACGAGATCGGAGATCTGGTGTCCGGCAAGGCCATCGGGATAGCCCGACCCATCCAGCAACTCGTGGTGCTGTCCCACGACATCGATCATCTCGGCGGAGAAGCCGCCCTTGCGCCTCAGGATGTCCCGCCCGAATTCGGGATGATGACGCATGGCCTCCATCTCATCCGGCGTGAGCGCGGAGGGCTTCTCGAGGATGCTCACCGGGATTTCGGCCTTGCCGACATCATGCAGCAGGCTGCCGAGCGCCAGCCGGCGCAGATCCCGGTGGCCGACGCCGAGGAGATGGCCAAACCCCACCGCCACGCCCGTGACCAGCAGGGAATGCCGGAAGGTCTGGCTATGGTGCTTCGCCACGAGTTCGACCCAATCCCCAAGGCCGATGTCAACAATGGCGTCTATGATCTGATCACCATGTGCGTAAAGCTCGTCCTGCGTCAGCTCAAAGCTTGAGGTTGCGAAACGGAGGATGTTCTCCAGCGCCGAGACGCCGGCATCGAGCGCAAACCGGCCCGCATCACGAGAGCCGGCCATCGACTGCTCGTGCAGGATCTGATCGATCGTGGCATGGACGACATCCCGGCGAAGGGGCCGCGACAGCACGGCCTCGGCGCCGCAGGCTGTGGCGCGGGCCATCAGGATGCGCCGGTTGTCATCGATGACAAAAACGCGCCGCGCCACGCGCGGCGAGAATTTGTTCAGTGCCTCGCGCAGGCGCAGCACATGCACCTCGTTCTCGAGCGGCACGTCCAGCACGACGAGCTTCGGGCTCCCGGCCGCGCCATTCTCATAATCGTCGAGCGTGAGGGTTTTGACGAGATAGCGCTCCTCAAGCACAGCCAGCAGGCCCTGCTGCGGCTTCGCGGCAAAATGGACAAGCAGGATCGAATCGCGGAGCAGGCGCACGCACAATTTCCAAAATGGAACCCAAACAAAACTCTCGCATGCAGAATTAAACAATTCGCAAAACGATACTGTTAAACTTGGTCGTTTTTTACGAAAAGCCAACCTCCACGAGCTTTTGTGCCCGCCCTGCAAAGCGCTGACCTTTCGCGCTGGAACCGCGATCGGGACAGCCCTTGGTTTGGAGTCTCGCCGCCCCCCCCCCTTCCCCGGCTTTGACAAACCGCATCGCATCCCCGAAAGCTCGGCGGCGCGTCGAAGCTTCGCCGCGAAAGAGGTCCCTGCATGTCCCCGTCGCTCGCCGGTCTTGTGGAGTATTTCCTCTCGGCGCTCACCACATTGATGGTGACGGTGGACCCGCCGGGCCTCGCGCCGATCTTTCTCTCGCTGACGCTCGGCATGACCTCGGCGGAACGGCGTTCCGTTGCGATCCGTGCAACTCTGATTGCCGCTGGCATCATGGCGGGCTTCGCGTTTTTCGGGCAGCCGGTGCTGCGGGCGCTCGGCATTGGCGTGCCCGCCTTCCGCATCGCCGGCGGGTTGCTGCTGTTCTGGATCTCCTTCGAGATGATCTTCGAGCTTCGGACCCAGCGAAAGACGAATGTCGCGACAACCGCGATCAATCTCGACCATATCCGCAATGTCGCGGCCTTTCCGCTGGCGATCCCGCTGATGGCAGGGCCGGGCACGATCACCGCGACCATGCTGACGGCGGGTGCCGCGCAGGGCGATGCGGCGAAGCTCGCGGCCCTGATTCTGGTGATCGCCATTGTCAGCCTCGCCTGCCTCCTGACCTTCCTTGTCTCGGAAAGGCTGTCGAAGCTGCTCGGTGTCACCGGCAATCTCGTGCTCACGCGCCTGCTCGGCGTGATCCTCGCGGCACTGGCCGTGCAGTTCGTGATTGACGGCGTGAAGGCCGTGATGGCGCAGGGATAGGGTCAGGCCTGACCCTGGCCTTATTTCTGCACCTTCTTGCGCGATCTGAAGACCGGCGAATCGTCGAGCGGCAGCGCGGTCGTCGCCTTCACCTTCTCCATCGCGAAGCGCGAGGTGACGTTCTTCAGAGGGACCGCCTTGATGAGGCGGCGATAGAAGCCGTCATAGGCATCGATGCCCGGCACGACAACCCGCAGCATGTAATCGACATCCCCCGACATCCGGTAGACATCGACCACCTCCGGCATGGTCGTGATCGCAGCGGCAAAGCGCGAGAGCCAGCCTTCCGAATGGTCGCTCGTCTCGATGGAAACGAAAACGGTGACGCCAAGCCCGAGTTGCGCGGCATCCAGCAAGGCGACCCGCCCCGTGATGATCCCGAGTTCCTCCATCTTGCGGATGCGGTTCCAGCAGGGGGTGGGAGAAAGTCCGACGCGATTTGCGATCTCGTTCAAGGGCAGAGAGGAATCCTGCTGGAGAATCCCGAGGATCGCGCGGTCGAAGGAATCCATTGTCGATCTCCTGGCCGTATCGGAAGTCCGCTCCGCCCCGATTTAACGTAGCAGAACAATTTCCCTTTTTCTTGCCACATCATTGTCAATAGCAGAAGAAAATTCTAGGACAAGGGCCCAATTTGCTGGAGAGAAGAATGCCTGCCCTCCTCCGTCGCCTGTCCTTCCCCCTCGCCGCCCTGTCTCTGGGCGTGCTCGCGACCCTCGCGCATGCCGCGGAGCCCCTGCGCGGGCTGATCGACGCCTCCGGCCTGAAGGCCCGGCTCGGCCAGCCCAATCTTGTCATTGTCGATATTCGCTCCGGCGAAACGAAGGAACAGGGACGTGCGACCTATCTTGCGGGGCACATTCCCGGCGCGGTGCATGCGGATTACGCGCATGCCTCCTGGCGCCTGCCGCGCAACAATGTTTCCCTCTATCTGCCTGAGCCGGCGCAGTTCGAGGTTCTGGCCGGGAATCTCGGTGTCGCGAAAGAGAGCGATGTCGTGATTGTCCACGAGGGCAGCGATGCCACGAGTTTCGGCTCGGCGGCGCGCGTCTACTGGACCTTCAAGGCTATGGGCCATGCCTCGATCGCCATCCTCGATGGCGGCCTTCAGGCGTGGCAGAAGGCCG
>JADCCH010000360.1 GCA_020252865.1 Methylobacterium sp. | reverse complement strand
TGATCGCCGAGACGGTCGCACCCCAGGCCATGTCCACCAGGGCGATGCGCGGGCCAAAACCCTTCAGGATCGCCCAGTTGGTGAGATCAAAGGCGCCATAGGCGACCAGGCCGAAGAAAAAGCCCATCGCAATCGCCTTGCCGATCTGCCCGTTTTCGGCTCCGGGCAGGATGACGAACACCATGATGCCCGCGAGATAAAGGATGTAGAATATTCCTGCGGCCATCAGGTCGGGCTGCGGCTTCAGCAGCGCCCCGATCTCCGCCTGGTAGAATCCGCGCGCGATGACCAGCAGCCACAGCATGTCTAGGATCAGATAAACAATGGCCGCGACGGCAAGCAGACCCAATGTGATTTTCATGGCGACCCGGCTTTCGGAAAGAGTGAGCATCCTGAACTCCTACGCATGGGGTGTCCGAAAGGTTTTGGTCGGACGCCTCGTTCGTCCATTTTCCCAGGCCCGCTTTTCCCAGGCCCGCTTTTTCCCGGACCGCTTTTTTCCTGGCCCGCTGCGTGCATGGCAGGGAAGCCGTTCCGCGGGATATCCATGCTCCTTGATTTCACATCCCTTGCTGGCCCTGCACCACCCGGGGCCGCGGGCCATGATTTGCCCGCCTGCCTGCGTGTCGAGGCCCGCCTGAACCTCGCGGTCGGGCTGGAAGACGGGCGTCTTCGCATCACGGACCGGCACGAGGCCGGCGCCTTCCGCTTCCGGATGCCCCGCCGCACGCCCGACGCGATCGAGGCGCTGATGGTGAATGTCGCGGGAGGGCTTGCAGGCGGGGACCGGCTGAGCCTCATGGCGCGAGCGGGCGAGGGCGCCTCGCTCGTCATTGGCAGTGCTGCGGCGGAGCGCATCTATCGTTCGGCCGGCGATACCACGCATATGTCCATCGCGCTTGCGGTCGAGCCCGGCGCGCGGCTTGTCTGGGTTCCGGCTGAAACGGTGATCCACCGGGGCGCGCGCCTCACGCGCGAATTTTCGCTCTCGGTCGCGCCCGATGCGCGGCTTCTCGCGGGCGAAATGGTGCAGTTGGGCCGTGTCGCGAGCGGAGAGCGCTTCACGGCGGGGACATGGCGGGATCGCTGGCGCGTCCGGATCGGCGACCGCCTCGTGCTTGCGGAAGAGTTCCATCTCGAGGGCGAGCAGGCGCAAGCCGCCGGAAATCCCGGCGCATTGGCGGGTCATGCCTTTCTCGGAACCCTGCTCCTGGCCATGCCGGGGGCGGGCGATCGCCTGCCGGAGTTGCGCGCGGCGCTGACGGGCGAACCCGGCGTCCATGCCGGTGCCACCAGCCATTCCGGCCTTGTTCTTGCTCGCTTCCTGTCATCCGATGATGTGGCCCTGCGGCGTGCCTTCCTGGCCGCGCTCCGGGTTGCCGCCGGGGCCGAGCTGCCGCTCTCGCGGCTGCTTCTTTTGCAAGAGACGTCGAACCGAGGCCTTTCATGAATCTCTCCCCGCGCGAAAAGGACAAGCTCATCGTCGCCATGGCTGCGATGGTTGCGCGCCGCAGGCTCGAACGCGGCGTGAAGCTGAACCACCCCGAAGCGGTGGCGCTGATCACCGATCACGTGGTGGAAGGCGCGCGCGATGGCCGATCCGTGGCCGAACTCATGGAATCGGCGGCAAAAATCCTTTCCCGCGCGCAGGTGATGCCGGGCATCGCCGAGATGATCCACGATGTGCAGGTCGAAGCCACCTTCCCGGACGGCACGAAACTCGTGACCGTCCACGATCCCATCCGCTGAATTGCCGATTCGCTGAAAACGGAGGCCAAATGATGAAAAAATACGCGATATGCCTTTTCTTTCTGCTGCCATCCGCGGCCTTGGCGCATCCCGGCGAGCATGCGCATCTCGATTGGGTGGGTGCGCTGGCGCATCTCTTCGAGCCGGATCACCTGTTCTTCGCGGCAGTGACGGTGATTGCCAGCGTGCTCGCCTATCGCGCCGGGCGCCGGGCCGAGGCACGGGCTCACCTGCGCAAGGATACCGATCATGATCCCCGGTGAAGTCATCACGAAGGATGGCGAAATCGAGATGAATTCGGGGCGCGCGACGCTCCGGCTTAACGTCGCCAATACCGGCACGAGGCCCATTCAGGTCGGTTCGCATTACCACTTCTACGAAACCAACGCGGCCCTCAGCTTCGATCGCGAGAAGGCGCGAGGCTTCCGGCTCGATATTCCCGCCGGCACCGCCGTGCGCTTCGAGCCGGGCCAGACCCGCGAGGTCGCGCTGGTGGAGATCGCGGGCAAGCGCGAGGTCTATGGCTTTCGCGGGCTGGTGATGGGGAAGGTGTGACATGGCGAAACTCCCCCGCTCGATCTATGCCGACATGTTCGGCCCCACGGTCGGCGACAAGGTGCGCCTTGCGGATACCGATCTTCTGATCGAGGTTGAAAAAGATTTCACAACCTACGGAGAGGAAGTGAAGTTCGGCGGCGGCAAGGTGATCCGCGACGGCATGGGACAATCCCAGCTTACGAGGGCGCAAGGTGCGGTCGATACCGTCATCACCAACGCGCTGATCCTCGATCATTGGGGGATCGTGAAGGCCGATATCGGGCTCAAGGGCGGGCGTATCCACAAGATCGGCAAGGCCGGCAACCCGGATATCCAGCCCGGCGTCGATATCATTGTCGGCCCGGGCACGGAGGTGATCGCGGGCGAGGGGAAGATCGTCACCGCCGGAGGCTTCGACACGCATATCCATTTCATCTGCCCGCAGCAGATCGAGGATGCGCTGATGTCCGGCCTCACCTCGATGCTCGGCGGCGGCACTGGTCCCGCGCATGGCACGCTCGCCACCACCTGCACGCCGGGCCCCTGGCACATGGAGATGATGCTCCGCGCGGTCGATGGCGTTCCGATGAATATCGGCCTGGCGGGCAAGGGCAACGCGGCGCTGCCGGCTGCGCTCGTGGAGATGGTGGAGGCCGGCGCCTGTGCCATGA
>JADCCH010000036.1 GCA_020252865.1 Methylobacterium sp. | reverse complement strand
CGCTCTTCCGATCTATCGCCCTGGAATCGAATGCTGCCCTTGAGGGGTTGCGGCATATCAATGCGCCTGATCGATATGAGCCTGAAATT
The DNA here is from genome assembly GCA_020252865.1 of Methylobacterium sp. GTDB lineage: Bacteria > Pseudomonadota > Alphaproteobacteria > Rhizobiales > Beijerinckiaceae > Rhabdaerophilum. The sequence goes on along the minus strand of JADCCH010000036.1, from coordinate 2,941 downwards.
TCAAAAATAGAAACATGTCCCGGCCGTATCGGGGTTGGCGTGGCTGGCGGCGAGGGGGAGACCACCATGGCGGATGGCGAGAGCGGAACCCGGATCGACCCTGACAGCGCAACGCCGATCGGTCGGGCGGCGGCAGCCTTGGCCCTTGCGACTCCGGACGCGCCGGCGCGACGCTCCACCAAGACCGAGCGGCGCGAGGCAATGCGGCGGCTCCAGGCTGATCCGGATGCGGTGCGCCGGGCCTTCGAAACCGGGGAATATCCCTATTCCGACCGGCTGACCGAACGCGCCTATGCCCGGCAGATGGCGGCGTTGCAGGTGGAACTGCTCAAGGCGCAGAATTGGATCAAGGCCAGCGGCGAGCGGATGGTGATCCTGTTCGAAGGGCGCGATGCCGCCGGCAAGGGAGGCACGATCAAGCGCTTCATGGAACATCTCAACCCGCGCGGGGCCCGTGTGGTGGCTCTGGAGAAACCCTCCGACCGCGAGCGCACGCAATGGTATTTCCAGCGCTATATCGAGCATCTCCCTGCGGCGGGTGAAATGGTGCTGTTCGACCGCTCCTGGTACAATCGCGCCGGGGTCGAACGGGTCATGGGCTTCTGCCAGCCAGGGGATTATCTCGAATTCATGCGGCAGGCGCCGCTGATTGAACAGATGCTGGTGCGGTCCGGCATCCGGCTGTTCAAATATTGGTTCTCGGTGACGCAGGGCGAACAGCGCGCGCGGTTTGCCGCGCGCGAAAGCGATCCTCTGAAGCAATGGAAACTTTCACCGATCGATATTGCCTCGCTCGACAAATGGGATGCTTATACCGAAGCGAAGGAGGCGATGTTCTTCTATACCGATACTGCGGATGCACCTTGGACGATTGTCAAATCCGACGACAAGAAGCGCGCCCGGCTCAACTGCCTGCAACATTTCCTCGCCGCGCTGGAATACCCGAACAAGGATCCCGAGGTGGTGGTTGGCCCGGACCCGCTGATTGTCGGCTCCAGCCTGCATGTCGTGCGCAAGGCGGCACAGATCATCGGCAAATCCGTGCCACCGGAAGCGCGCCGAAGCCCGGGCTGAAACGCGCCCATGGCCGCTTGGGCACCGCCTTTACCGGTCGGCGCGAGGCGGATTTCTGGCCGGTCGGGCCTTGACATTGCCCCCGAAACCGCGCGCCACAAAAGCCGGGGCCAGGCCAGTGCGCCGGCTGCCGGCGGTGACGAGGATGCGACATGCCGGGCGTCAGGGACTCCCCGGAGCTTCCTGATCAGGCGAGCAGGCGCTTTTCGATGACGCAATGGATGCCCTTCGAGCCATTCACGGTCTGGGTGACACGAAGGTCGGCGGCGAGCGAACAGAGGGTATAGGCATCCTCGGGGGAGAGCCCGCGCTTTTCGCCAAGCAGCACGATCATGTCCCGCAACGCCATCTCGGCACAGCGGTCGAGATCGGGGTCCATGCCCATGGTGATGTGATGCGTCGACGTTTCAGCGCGCGGGTAGCCAAGATTCAGGTCCTTCCGCAGGGTGAAGCGGAAAGTGCCCTGGAGCGCGGTTTCAATCGCCGTCACGCAGACCTCGCCATCGCCCTGCGCGCCGTGGCCATCGCCGCAGGAGAAGCGCCCGCCCGCGACGAAACACGGGAGGTAGATCGTCGCGCCGGCCATCAGCTCCTTGTTGTCGAGATTGCCGCCGAAGGCGCGCGGCACAATCGAGGTCACGCGCCCCCAGGCGGGCGGCGGGGCCGTGCCCATCACACCGAAAAACGGCTTCAGTTCCAAGTTGATGCCAAAGGGAAGCATCGCCATGCGCGCATTGAGATCCATCGGGATATGCAGGATGCGCGTCTCGTGGAAATCCGATTGCAAGGTGCCAGCAAGCGGCCGGATGACATTATAGCCCCAGTTGGTGCGTGGGGTGACCTCCAGGATATCGACCTGAAGCACATTGCCCGGTTCCGCCCCTTCCACCGCCACCGGGCCGGTAAGGATGTGGCCGGGAAGCTGCTTAGGCGCGCGGGCATGAATTTCAGCGATTTCGGGCAGCACGTTCAGGCCCGTGCCCGGCTCGGGCTGCATCTCCGGCGGGCCGGTCACGGTGTCGATCGTCACCGTGTCGCCGCTCGCGACCGTAAGAACCGGCGGCAAGGCGGCATCGAAGAAGCCCCAGTGGCAGGTCTCGGCGCTCGCCTTGAGGTGATGATGGGGCATGGTTCTCTCCTAGCCAAGATCAGGATCGCGGATCGGTTCGCGGCTTTTGCACCTCATCATATTGAGCGTGCCGGGCACAACCAGACTTGCGCCGTTTGACCTTGCCCCCTGATTGCCGCGGTTCATAACCCGACTCTGTTCTGGTTGTGGCCCTGTCTGGACCGGGTGGCGAACTCGTCGGGTGTCAACCCACCGAGGCTCGTCTGGGGCCGGCGGGTGTTGTAGCCGATCCGCCAGGTTTCGATGATCCGCCGGGCCATGTGCAAGCAACGGAAGGTATGCTCGTTCAGGCGCTCGTCGCGGAAGCGGCCGTTGAGGCTTTCGACGAAGGCGTTCTGCACCGGCTTGCCCGGAGCGATGGAGTGCCACTCGACGCCGTGCTCCTCCTGCCAGGCCAGGATCGCCCGGCTGGTCAGTTCCGTGCCGTTGTCGGAGACGATCATCAGCGGCAGGCCGCGCTGCTCAGCGCGGTGGTCGAGTTGGCGTTCGACGCGAATCCCCGACAGCGACGTGTCGACCACGAGCGCGAGGCACTCGCGGGTGAAGTCGTCGACCACCACAAGGACCCGGAAGCGCCGGCCGTCCGCCAGCATGTCGGAGACGAAGTCGAGGCTCCAGCGCTGGTTCGGTCCTTGCGGGATCGTCATGGGCGCCCTGGTGCCGAGCGCGCGCGTGCGGCCACCGCGACGCCAGACGCTCCTCCCGATAGAGCCGGCTCCGCGTCTCGCGGTCGTCCGG
>JADCCH010000359.1 GCA_020252865.1 Methylobacterium sp. | reverse complement strand
TGTTCGACCTCATCGGGCGCCCGGCGAAGTTCCGCTCCGTGCCGCTGGGGATGATCTCGACCATCCGCGCGGTTCTGGCAGTACTTGGGCATTTCAGCCCCCGGATGGCGGACAAGGCGGAACTCGCGGCCATCGGTCATTACTATGCCAGCGAATCCATGCTCGTCTGGAGCCCCGAAACCGGACGATACGAAGCCGATGCAACGCCCTCCACCGGCAGCGACACCTTGCGCGAGCATTATGCTGGTCTGATCCGGGGCGAAATCCGGGATGAACGCGGGGACCATGCCGTCTTCTGATGCCCGACAACGATGTCAGCTGTTCGACGAGCCGCTCAGGCAACGCCGCCATGGTGAGCTTCTTCTCGTCACGGAAGACCGAGCGTATCAGGGGCGGGGGCCATCGGACCGGGAACAAGGCGGACGCCGATGCGTTCGTCTGCATGGGGAGGTTCTGCAACGCCGTCCGCAGGTACTCGAGTTTCGGCTATCTCAGCCCGGTTGGGTTCGAGCAGAAGGAGGGAAAAGCTTCAGTGCCTGTCCACGGAAGGGGCAGCAGGAAAAAATCCTTTTCCTCATGGCGGATGGGGTGAGATTCGAACTCACGGTGGACTTGCGCCCACGGCGGTTTTCAAGACCGCTGCCTTAAACCACTCGGCCACCCATCCCGCGAGCCCTTCGTTGAACCATTCGGCCAGGACTGGCAAGCCCATCGCGCATGAGGCTGCGACGTTCAGTCACTGATCCGACCGGCGAACACTGGCGTAAATGGCTCGGCGAGGCAAAAACAGGACTGATCTATGCGCATCCTTCCGATGATCCTTCTTTCGACCCTTCTCGCGGCGCCCATGGCGCAGGCAAATTCCTCCGCAGAAGGAAAGCAGCTCGTCACTGGCGAGGAAATGCGTCGGCTGGTCACCCAGAACCGGTTCTTCCTGTCCGCCCCCTTCGGCGGGGAATTGCCGCTCACCTATTATGTCGATGGCCGTGTCGATGGCTCGGGCGAGGCCGTGGGCCTCGGCCGCTGGCTCGCGCCGACCGACCAGGGCCGCTGGTGGATTGCGGGCAACCAGCTCTGCCAGCAATGGGAACAATGGTATAATGGCAGAAAATTCTGTTTCACGCTGGAAAAGGACGGCCCCGGTGTCGTGATCTGGCGGCGGGACGACGGGTATTCCGGTCGCGCGCGGCTCGCGCGCCGTTAACGTTTTGGCAACCGAGCGGGCGCCGTCCGCTTGACCGTCGCATGGAACCCGCTTACCTGCCGAGAACGGTGGTGGTTGGTTAAACCGAAACACCGCTTTTTGTCTTTCGGGAGTGGGTCCGCCTCGGCGTGGCCCGGGGCAAGTCGGGGGCCAGAGCCGATGGCGGACCAGCGCGAGCGATTCTCCTTGACCCGTCCGGGTCGAAACCTTGCGCTGATCGGCAAGCTCGGTGTCGCGACTGCCCTTGCCCTCGTCGTCGCCAATTGTGCTCAATCGCCCCGGAGCTCGGGTCATCACAATTCGCGCGAGATCGGGGCCTTCTCCGATCCGAAATATGGAAAGGCCAGCCCTCGCGTGGTGGGTCTTGACGAGACCGCGCCGAAAGGCGGCGGGCGCTTCCAGATCGGCCGCCCCTACATCGTGGCAGGGAAGCGCTATGTCCCCCGCGAGAAGCCCGATGGCTTTTCCCAGACGGGCCATGCCTCTTGGTATGGAATCGCCTTCCATGGTCGGAAGACCGCCAATGGCGAGATCTATGACCGCAACATGATTTCCGCCGCCCATCCCACGATGCCCTTGCCGTCCTATGCGCGCGTGACCAACACGCTGAACAACCATTCGATCATCGTGCGGGTGAATGATCGCGGGCCGTATCACGGCAATCGCGTGATTGATCTGTCCGAGCGCACCGCGAGCCTGCTGGGCTTCAAGCATATCGGCACAACGCGCGTGCGGGTGCATTACATGGGCCCGGCTTCGCTTGCCGGATCGGATGACCAGCGTCTGGTGGCTTCGTTGCGCACCAATGGCCCGGCCAATATGCCGAACCAGCTGCGTGGTGATCCGGTCATGGTTGCCTCGGCTGCACCGGTCGCGAGCGCTGCTCCAGCCCTTCGGCAGTCTGCGGTGGAGGAGCGTGCGCTGGGCTTCACCGCCCCGGCATCCGCGCCGGTTTCGCTGCCGCAGGCTTTTTCCACGCCGCCTTCTCCTCCGCCGAATATCATCATGGCGGCCCGTTTCACGCCTGCGCCGGAACTGCCGGTTCCGCCGGCGCGTCCGTTTGATCTCGAAACGATCGGTGGCGCTGCTTTTCCAGTCGCGCCGGCGGGTTTTTCGCAGGGCGGCAATCGTGCTCTGCCGAAGGCTTCGCGCATCGAGCTGGCATTGTCGGATACGTCTGGTCTGCTCACGCGTTTTGGCAGCGCAGCCAGCGGCGAGCAGCACTGGATCAGGGCCACGCTCCAGGCGGTCCCGCCCGGTCAGTAAACTCAATCCCAAGCAATCTCGCGGTTTGGCCGTCTGCGCTCCAAGTTGAGCGTTGATTCCCGTGTGCCTTGGCGTCACAAGGACGGTCATGTCTCGTTTCGGCGACCGGACCGGATTACTGCGCGCGAGCTTCCGATGGCTCTTGCGGCTGATGTTCCTGTGCCTCGCCGGCATGGGCATCGCCCATGCGCAGGGCACGGATCGCCATGCCTCGTTCGAGACGGCCGCGAAGCAGGCGCTTCTGCTCGATTTCGAGACGCGGACCATCCTGTTCGAGCGCAACGCCGACCAGAGCATCCATCCCGCGAGTCTGGCGAAGATCATGACGGCAACTCTGGCCTTCCGCGAATTGAAGGAAGGCCGCTTGAGGCTGGAACAGGACATGATCGCCTCCACCGATGCCTGGCGGCGCGGCGGCGCTGTCGCGGGCGGTCCGAACATGCTGATCACGCCGAACAAGGTGGTGAAGGTCGGGGAATTGCTCACGGGCCTTGTCGTGGGCTCGGCCAATGATGCCGCGATCGTGCTCGCGGAGAACATTTCCGGCACCGAGGCGCGCTTCACCGAGGCCATGAACGCCCATGCCCGGGATCTCGGTCTTGGCAGCACACGCTTTGCGAATGCGACCGGCCTCGGCCCCGGCGACAACCAGCGCACGACCCTGCGGGATATGGTCAATATCTCGGCCTATCTCATTGAAAATTATCCAGAAAACTATGTCCTCTTCGCGCAGCGCGACATGCCCTTCGGCCGGAACCGGCAGCAGAGCCGCAATCCGCTCCTGACGATGGAGATCGGCGCGGACGGGCTTCTCACCGGCACGACGCCCACGGGCACGCACCAGCTCGTGGGCTCCGCGGTGCAGGAGGGGCGGCGGCTGATCGTGGCTGTCGCGGGGCTCGAGAACGTGCAGGAGCGCGCGCTGGAAGCGCGCAAGCTGCTGGAATGGGGCTTCCGCCGCTTTGAATTGCGCTCGCTTTTCCCGGCGGGAACGCGCGTGGGCGAAGCCTCGGTCTATGGCGGCGCCTCCGGCTTCGTGCCGCTGAAGGTGGCGGAGGATCCGCGCCTTCCGGTTTTGCGCGCCAGCCAGAACCAGGCGAGCCTGCGTGTTGCCTATCGCGGTCCCGTTCTGGCCCCGATTGCCGAGGGGCAGGCGATCGCAAGGCTCGAGATTCTCGTCGAGAACCGGGTGATCCGTACCGTGCCGCTCGTGGCGGCCGAGGCCGTGCCGCAGGGTTCGGTTCTCGCCCGCGCACAGGATGCCGCGCTCGAACTCTCGCGGCAGGGCTTCATCAAGGCGTTCCGCTGGCTTGGCGAGAAGATCGGATTCGGGTCGCGTGTTCCGGTGGAGCCCGCCGCGCCCGCCAGGCCGCAGGCTTCGGCAGGGTGAGGCATGCGTGGCATCTTCATCACCTTCGAGGGCGGCGAGGGGGCAGGGAAATCGACACAGATTCGCCGTCTTGCGGCAGCGCTGGAAAGCTATGGCCTGAGTGTCACGCTCTCGCGCGAGCCGGGCGGCACGCCGCTGGCCGAGGCCATCCGCGGGCTGATCCTCACCCATGAGGCGGCATCGGAGGATGGGCTGACACAGGCCCTGCTTTTTGCAGCCGCGCGGCGCGACCATGT
>JADCCH010000358.1 GCA_020252865.1 Methylobacterium sp. | reverse complement strand
GGCTCTCGCACCTGCGCACATCTCATGCAATCCGCCGCGGGCGTGATGATCTTCGCCGAGCCGCGCTTCGCCACCGCGATCATCGATGACCGCGATCTCGCCGGCCTCGCCGATGCGAATGAGGAACTCGACCGCGTGGTGATGCGCCTCCTCGAACGCCGGCCGGATATCAGGCTGCTCTTCCTCGTGGGGTCCTGCCCCTCGGAAGTGATCAAGCTCGATCTGAGCCGCGCGGCGCGCCGCCTCTCGGAACAGCTGCATCCGGCCGTGCGCGTGCTGAACTATTCCGGTTCGGGAATCGAGACCACCTTCACCCAGGGCGAGGATGCCTGCCTGGCCGCCCTCGTTCCCACCCTGCCGGAAGCGCCCGCCGGCGATTCCGGCCTCATGGTCGTCGGCGTGCTGGCCGATGCCGTGGAGGATCAGTTCCGGCGCCTTCTGGCCGCGATGGGTATCGAGAAGGTCACCTTCCTTCCGGCTCGCCGCGCCAATGAGATGCCGGCGCTCGGGCCATCCACGCGCTACATCCTCGTTCAACCCTTCCTGACCGATACGGCGATGAAGCTGGAACAGCGCGGGGCCAAACGCATCGAGGCGCCCTTCCCGCTCGGCGCTCATGGCATGTTCGGCTGGCTTGAGGCGGTCGCGAAGTCCTATGGCGTATCCTCCATCACGCTGGAAAACGTCACGCGGGCGCCGATGGAACGCGCGAACCGCGCCGTGTCGCGCTATCGCGACACGCTTGCCGGGCGGCGCATCTTCTTCTTCCCCGACAGCCAGCTCGAGATTCCCATCGCGCGGTTCCTCGCGAACGAACTCGGGATGAACCTCATCGAGGTCGGCACGCCCTACCTCCATCGCCAGCATCTCGCGCCGGACCTGGCGCTGCTGCCCCAGGGCACGCAGCTCAGCGAAGGGCAGGATGTCGATCGCCAGCTCGATCGTTGCCGGAAATCCGATCCCGATCTCGTGGTCTGCGGCCTCGGCCTTGCCAACCCGCTCGAAGCTGAGGGCATCACCACGAAATGGGCGATCGAGCTCGTCTTCACGCCCATCCAGGGTTTCGAGCAGGCGGGTGACCTCGCCGAACTCTTCGCGCGCCCGCTCGTGCGTCGCGCGCGGCTGGAGATGTAGCCATGCATCTCACGGTCTGGACCTATGAGGGGCCTCCCCATGTCGGCGCGATGCGGATCGCCACCGCGATGCGCGGCCTGCATTACGTGCTGCATGCGCCGCAGGGCGACACCTACGCCGACCTGCTCTTCACGATGATCGAGCGGCGCAACCGCCGTCCGCCGGTGACCTACACCACTTTTCAGGCGCGCGATCTGGGCGGCGACACGGCGGATCTCTTCCAGACCGCCTGCTCGGATGCCTATGAGCGTTTCAAGCCGCAGGCGATGATTGTCGGTGCCTCCTGCACCGGCGAACTCATCCAGGATGATCCCGCAGGTTTGGCGCGGGCCCTCGGCCTGCCGATTCCGGTCATTCCGCTGGAGCTTCCGAGCTACCAGAAGAAGGAGAACTGGGGCGCGGCCGAAACCTTCTACCAGCTCGTGCGCGCGCTGGCCGGCCCGCATGCGCCGCAGCCGGGGTCGATCCGCGCACCGCGCCGCGCCGGCGAGCCCGCGCGCTGCAACATTCTCGGCCCGGCCGCCGTCGGTTTCCGCCATCGGGACGATCTTCTCGCCGTGAGCCACATCCTCGAGCGGATGGGCGTGGAAATCCACGTCGTTGCACCTTGGGAGGCGACACCCGCCGATCTCGCGACCTTGGGCGAGGCCGATTTCAACATCGTGCTCTACCCGGAAATTGCCGGCCAGGCCGCGCAATGGCTGAAGCGCTCTTTCAACCAGCCGATGGTCGCCACCGTTCCGATCGGCGTGGGCGCGACCCGCGATTTCATCGTCGAGGTCGCGCGCTGCGCCGGCATCGACCCCGCGCCCTTCCTCGCCGAGCAGCCGGGACGCCTGCCCTGGTATTCGCGGTCGGTCGATTCGACCTATCTCACCGGCAAGCGCGTCTTCATCTTCGGCGATGCGACCCATGCCCTCGCGGCAGCCCGGATCTGCAAGGAGGAACTTGGCTTCGATGTCGTGGGCCTCGGCACCTACAGCCGCGAATTCGCCCGCGATATCCGCCAGATGGCGACCCGCCTTGGCCTCGAGGCGCTGATCACCGACGATTACCTCGAGGTGGAAGCGAAGATCGCGGAATTGCAGCCGGAGCTGGTGCTGGGTTCGCAGATGGAACGGCATATCGCCAAGCGCCTGCGGATTCCCTGCGCGGTGATCTCCGCGCCCGTGCATGTGCAGGATTTCCCGGCCCGCTACGCCCCGCAGATGGGCTTTGACGGCGCGGATGTGATCTTCGACACCTGGGTTCACCCGCTGATGATGGGCCTCGAGGAGCATCTCCTCGGCATGTTCCGCGACGATTTCGAGTTCCATGATGGCGCGGGCTCGAGCCATCTCGGGCACGGCTCGCATGCGCCGGCCCGCGAGCGCGCGCCGGAGCCGCTCGTCGTCGCGGCGGCCGCGCGCGAAGCGGATCTGGCCGTCGCCGAATGGCCGGCCGGGGAGCCGGTTTGGGCGGCGGAGGCGGAAAAGGAACTGAAGAAAATTCCCTTCTTCGTGCGCGGGAAAGCGCGCCGGAACACCGAGGCTTTCGCGCGCGTACGCGGCATTCGCACCATCAATGTGGAGACGCTCTATGATGCCAAAGCGCATTTCGGGCGTTGAGGCCATGCCCATCCGGGTCGTGGTCGTCACGATGGACGATCACCTCACCGGCACGATGGCGCGCATGCGCCCGCAACTGAAGCGGGAAATCCCCGGTCTGATCCTCAGCGTGCATTCCGCGGCGGATTGGGGCCGCTCGCCTGCGGCGCTGGATGCGGCGCATGCGGCGATCCGCGAGGCGGATATCCTCGTCGCGTCGATGCTCTTCATGGAAGACCAATTCACGCCGATCCTCGCCGCCCTTCAGGCCCGGCGGGCACATTGCGATGCGATGATCTGCTGCCTCTCCGCACCGGAGGTAACGAAGCTCACCCGCATGGGCGCCTATGACATGAGCCAGCCGGCGACCGGCTTCACAGCCCTGCTGAAGAAGCTGCGCGGCAATGCGAAGCCCGGCGGCAATGCCGGCGCGAGCCAGCTGAAGATGCTGCGTCGCCTGCCGCAGATCCTGCGCTTCATTCCCGGCACCGCGCAGGATGTCCGCGCCTATTTCCTCAGCTTGCAATACTGGCTCGCGGGCTCGGACGAGAATTTCCTCAACATGGTCCGCTATCTGGTGAACCGCTATGCGGCCGGGCCGCGCGCGGTCTATCGCGGCACCTTGAAAGCCGAAAACCCGGTCGAATACCCGGAAACCGGCGTCTACCACCCGGCGATGAAGGGCCGGATGCAGGAGGCCGATGCAGGGCTTCCGAAGAATGACAACCTTCGCGGCACGGTCGGTTTGCTGCTGATGCGCAGCTACCTGCTCGCGGGGAACACCGCGCATTACGATGCGGCGATCGCGGCCATCGAGGCGCGCGGCTACCGCGTCATCCCGGCCTTCGCGAGCGGGCTCGATGCACGCCCCGCAATCGAGAAATTCTTCCTCAAGAACGGCGTGCCGGCGATTGATGCGCTCGTGTCGCTCACCGGGTTCTCACTCGTGGGCGGCCCGGCCTACAATGATGCCGCGGCGGCGGAAACCGTGCTGAAACAGCTCGATGTGCCCTATATCGCGGCCCATGCCGTGGAGTTCCAGTCGCTGCAGGAATGGGGCGGCTCGGATCGCGGGCTGATGCCGGTGGAAGCGACCATTATGGTCGCGATTCCCGAACTCGATGGCGCGACGGGCTCGATGGTGTTCGGTGGGCGCGTGGAAGCAGGGGGCGCCACCTGCACCGGCTGCCATCGCCGCTGCGTGTTCGAGGCCGATCGCGACCTGCGCGCCATGGTCGGCTGCCCCGAGCGCATCGACATGCTCGCAGCGCGCATTGATCGCCTGGTGAGCCTGCGCCGCGCCGAGCGCGCCAAGCGCAAGCTGGGCCTCGTGATCTTCAATTTCCCGCCCAATGCGGGCTCCACCGGCTCCGCCGCCTATCTCGCTGTGTTTGAATCCCTTCATCGCACGCTTGGAGGCCTCCGCCAGGCGGGCTACACGGTCGATGTGCCGCCAAGCGTGGATCACCTTCGGAAGGCGCTCACCGAGGGCAATGCCGCGATCTACGGCGCGCATGCCAATGTCCATGCGCGCATTCCCGCTTCCGACCATGTGCGCCGCGAGCGCTGGCTCGCCGAGATCGAGCGTGCCTGGGGCCCCGCCCCCGGCAAGCACCAGACCGACGGCGGCAACATCTTTGTTTTGGGCGCGGCGTTCGGAAACATCTTCGTCGGCATCCAGCCCGCCTTCGGCTACGAGGGCGACCCGATGCGCTTGCTCTTCGAGAAGGGTTTTGCGCCAACCCACGCCTTCTCGGCCTTCTATCGCTGGATGCGCGAGGATTTCGGCGCGCAGGCTTATCTCCATTTCGGCACGCATGGCGCTTTGGAGTTCATGCCCGGCAAGCAGGTCGGCCTCTCCGGCTCCTCGTGGTCGGATCGGCTCATCGGCGACATTCCGAATGTCTATCTCTACGCCTCGAACAACCCGTCCGAGGGCTCGATCGCGAAGCGCCGTTCGGCGGCGACGCTCATCACCTATCTCACGCCGCCGGTGGCCCATGCCGGGCTTTATCGGGGATTGCTGGAGCTGAAAGCCTCGCTCGATCGCTGGCGGTCGCTCAACACGGGCGGCGAGGAACGCGAAACACTCGCGACGCTCATCCAGGCGCAGGCCGCGACCGTGGATCTCGCGGCGGCAGAACCCGCCTGGGGCAAGACGGCCGAAAGCGAGATCGGCAGGCTCACGAGCGCGGTGCTTGAACTCGAATACACGTTGATCCCGCATGGGCTTCATGTGGTCGGCGAGCCGCTGAGCCGCGCCGAACGCGCCGATATGCTGCTCGCAGTAGCCGATGCCGGCCATGGTGCAAGGCTCCAGCGTGAAGCGGTGGAGGCGATCCTCGACCGCAAGCCCCTGCCTGCCGTTATCGATGCCGCGCTCGCAAGGCAGCTTTCGGACATGGACCATCTGCTGGAAGAGGATCACGAACTCCCCGCGATCCTGCATGCGCTCGATGGCGGCTTCACCCCGCCGGCGCAGGGCGGCGATGTGCTTCGGAGCCCGGCCGTCC
>JADCCH010000357.1 GCA_020252865.1 Methylobacterium sp. | reverse complement strand
GCATGGAGCCGCGCCTCATTCTGCGGGCCGATGCCACGAATGCGCTTGAGGTCATCCACCTCGCCTTCGCGCGGAGCCTGAAGCCCCCGGGGCTTCACGCCTGCATGAACCGGTTCAGCCGGCAAGCCAGCCGATGCGGCAGGCTGCGCCGCGGCACCTCGGCCCAGGATCTGCTGAGCCTCATCTTTCCAGCGCCACCACCAGCTGGGGAAGCGGCCCTCGAATCCGAGCTGCCGGAAGAGCCAGCGGCGCTGCCCGGCCGTGAGCACGGCAATCTGGTCAAAATGATAAAGTCCCAGCGCGTTGAGTTTCCCTTCCGTCTCCGGATCAATGCCGAAGATGCGCGTGAGGTCGTCCGGCCCGCCGTCCCTGGGCCGGCTCAGGCCCGTGATGGCCTGCTCGATGGCCTCGGCGGCGGGCTCGGCGTCCACCATCATCGGCTCGACCGCGAGTTCCTTCGGCCGGGCGGAAACCGGCTCAGCGGCGGGAAGCGGCGCGGAAACGGGAGGCGGTGCGGGGACGGGAAACACCGGATCGGCCCGGGCAACGGCCGGCGCGGTTTCCTCAGCCAGCCGGCCCTTCCAGAGATCGCCAAGGAAGCAGCCGATGAAATAGCATCCGGTCAGCAGCATGCCGAGATCGACCCAGAAACCGGGCCCATCCCGAAACACGCGCGACGCCGCAACCAGCGCGCCGACACCCAGCAGCATCGCCCAGGGGATGAGCCCGCGCCAGAAGGCGCCATCGCGCCCGCGGAATGTGAACCAGCCTACCGCAAGCCCCAGCACGAGGGCCGCGAACAGCCAAAGCCAGAATTGTCCGATCAGGTAGATCATGGCCGCTCCTCACTGCACCGTGAATTCGATCCGACGGTTCTGAGCCCGCCCTTCGGCCGTCTGGTTGGAGGCGATGGGCCGGCTCGCACCATAACCCCGCGCCTCGATGCGTTCGCCGGGTATGCCGGATTTCACAAGATAATCCACCACCGATCTCGCCCGCGCCTCTGAAAGGGTGAGATTGCGCTCGGCAGACCCGACGGAATCCGTGTGTCCCGCGATCTCGACCTTCGCGCCTTCGCAGCGGCGCACGGCCACCACGAGCCGGTCCAGGAGGCCGAAGCTTTCCGGCGCGATCGTCGAGGAACCGTCATCAAACTGTATTCGCGCGCGCGTCAGCAGATCCTGGAACAGGAAATTGCACTCGCCGAGCACCCGGATCAGCGGCGGCGGAGATGCCGTGTTGATGTCGAGCGTGACGCCAAAGCGCGCAGGCACGCGGCCACCGAACCCGGCGACCACCTGATCGCGCGCGGGTTCGAGCGGCGCGAGCCCGCGCAGGGCAATCGTCTGGTCGGACATGGCCAGCGAGGCACCGGGCATCAGGCGCGAGAGTTCCTGCAGCCCCCCTTGCACGGCGGCGAGGAAGCCATCAGGCGCTCCCAAACCGATCTGCAGGCTCGCGACCACGCGGTCGCCTTCGAAATAGCGGCGGGCGAAGTCGAGAATGTCCTCCTGCGCCCTCGCATCGGGCACGAAACCGGACAGCGTGAGGTTACGCTCGCCGCGGACGGCATTGAAAAGATAGGGGCGGATAGCCGGCGAGGTGATGTCGCCGCGGCCAAGCCCGCGGCCGAGCACCAGTCCCGCCGGCAAGGCCTGAAGTGCCGCACGCACGGCATCGGAAATCTCGCCATTGGCCGCGCGCCCCGTGAGCGAGAGTGTCTGGCCGGCGAGATCCAAGTGGCCCTGCGCGAGCCGGGACAGCTGCCTCAGCCCGAATTCCAGATGATGAATGTAATGGGCGGATGCGCCGCGCGCCGCCTTCATCTGATCGTCGATCGGCAGGCCGGGAAACGCCTTGCGGGTTGCCTCCCTCACCATGTCGCGAAACGGCCCCGGCGGAATGAACCCGGCCAGCACCACGCGGTCGAGTTCCCGCGTAATCATGGTCGTGAAGGGCTGCTGCTCCGGCAGCAGCGTCATCGCGTTGCGCACGAGGCGGATGCCCGCCACCTGCCCGGCGGCCGCGATGGCAGCGGGAAGCGCCTCGGGCGCCGGGGCCTCACCCTGGAGAACCGCATCGCGGCCCGACAGCGTGACGCTCGCCCATTCGAAATTCGCGGCCTTCAGCGCATTCCGGCCACCCTCGCGCAGATCCGCCTCCATGCCGGATTGGCGCATCGATCCGGCCGTGATCAGCAGCACGAAGACCGGGATCAGACCGAAAAACCAACGGATGGGTGATGGCATCCCGCTTACCTCTCGACAGACGCGCCGCTGCGCCACGCCAAAGGTGGCCGTCTCGCGAAACGGGCATGGTTCAGGATTTCGTCAACCAGCCTGAACGCCGGCCGAACGGGACAACGGCCTAGCCGAGGCACAAAAAAAGACCCGGAGCTTGCGCCCCGGGTCCAATTCCAAACCTCTTTTCAGAGATCAGAAGTCGCGCTGGAAGCGAACGCGGCCAACCCACTGGTTCTGCGAGCGGGAAACGGTGCTGAGAGCGCCGCCGATCGGAGAAGAGTTCGCAGACGTGCCACCGCGAGCATAGATATAGCCCACTTCCGCACCGATCAGGAAGCCCGAGGTCGGGAGCCACGCGGCCTGGCCCCAGACGGAGCCGGTCGAGATGGTGTTCGCCGCGCCCGTCGGGTCGATCTGGGCATACGAACCGTAGAGGCCGAGGCGGACGGTCGGAGCCGCGAAGATCTCGAGACCACCGTGAAGGGCCCAGGCCTTGGTCGTGCGGAGCGAGCTGCCGACGAAGCCGGCATCGTCGAAGAAGAAGGCGCGGCGACCGACATTCGCAGAAGTGCCGAAGCCGCCATACGAGGACGCGCCATCCGAATAGG
>JADCCH010000356.1 GCA_020252865.1 Methylobacterium sp. | reverse complement strand
CGAGGCCCGTGGTGCCCCACATGTAATTGACTGCGAACCTGTTGCCGGGATCGTATTTCGCGAGGCGGCTCACGATATCCGGCCAAAGATGCGAGAGGTTCGGCAGCCTGGATTTATCGAGTTCTGTGTAGAGCTTCAGCGGAATGTGCCTTGGCAGGAACGAGGCGGTGACCACCACGAGGTCATAACCGCTCTTGCCGGTGATGAGTTTCGTCTCCACCGTCTCCATCTGGTCGAAGGTATCGTAGATCACCTTGATGCCGGTTTCGCGCGTGAAGGCATCGAGAACGGCGGGGTTGATGTAATCCGACCAGTTATAGACGCGGACCTCGCCCTGCGCCTTCGCGGCCAGGGCTGACAGCATGAGGGCCAGACCGGCCACCAGCCCGCGTCCAATCGAGAACCCCTTCATCGCGCTGCACCTCCGAGGGAAAGACGTGGCGAGAGCGCCACCGGTCGGGGAGAATAGCGCCTCGCGCCCGGCTGAAAAGGGCGTTCGGGTTGTTCCACCGCGAAAAATGCCGGGAGGGCACCCGCGAAAGCCTCCGGAATTGACGGATCGGTTGCGCTCCCCTATCTCCTCGATATGCCTAGGGGAGCCCCGGCCAGCCGTTTCACACGGTTTTCGGGGCTGAGATGATCGCAAGATCCGGATTTCCGGAGGCGCGGCGACCCTTCGAACCTGATCCGGATCATGCCGGCGAAGGGATGGCGCGCATGGCCCGTCCGGGTCGTCGCACTCTCAAGCCCTCAATCCGGATCTCTGCCCCGAACGGAGATCCGTCATGACGTTTCTGAACAACCTCACGCGCCGCGCTTTCCCGGTGCTGATCGCGGGCTTGCTGGCCCTGCCGGCCCTCGCGCAAGCGCCGAAGACGCAGTTGCAGGTCTATACGACCCTGCTTCCGGAGAGTCTCGCCGAGTTCAAGAGCGCCTTCGAGGCCGAGAACCCGAATATCGAGATCGTCTGGCGCCGCGAATCCACGGGCACGCTGACCGCGCGCATCATCGCGGAAGCCGAGCAGGCGCGCGGCGATGTCATCTGGGGTCTCGCCGTCACCTCGATGCTCGATTTCAAGCGGCGCGGCATTCTCGAACCCTATGCGCCGAAGAACCTTTCGGCCTTGCGCCCGAATTTCCGCGACAGCGAGGCCGTGCCGCACTGGATCGGCATGGAAGCCTGGGTCGCCGCGATCTGCTTCAACACGATTGAAGCCCAGAAGCAGAACCTGCCGCGCCCGCAGAGCTGGTTCGACCTCCTGAACCCCGTCTACAAGGGCAAGATCGTCTTTTCCGATCCCGCGGCCTCGGGCACGGGCTATTTCCATGTCTCGGCCTTCCTGCAGCTCTTCGGCGAGGCGAAGGCGTGGGAATTCATGGAGGGGCTGCACAGGAACATCGCGGTCTACGAGCCCTCGGGCACGCGGCCCTGCCGCCATGCCGCGACCGGCGAATACCCCATCGGCATCTCCTATGAGCTCGCGGGCATGATGGAGAAGGACAAGGGCGCGCCCATCGACATCCTCGTGATGAAGGAGGGCGGAGGCTGGGACATGGATACCGCCGCCATCCTCAAGGGCACGAAGAACCTCGAAGCCGCCAGGGCGCTGATGGATTTCGCCGCGAGCCGGAAGGCCAACGAACTCTACGCCAGGTGGGTGCCACTCACGGCCATCGAGGGCGTTGCCCCGCCGCCGAAGAATTATCCGGCCGGGGTCGCGGCTTCGATGATCCGAAACGATTTCGTCTGGGCGATGGAAAACCGCGACCGCATTCTCGCGGAGTGGCAGAAGCGCTTCGCGAAGCGCTGAGGCTCATTCCTTCTCGGGCAGATCACGCAGGAAGCCGAGCCCCAGGAAATAGATGCCACCCGCCAGCAGCAGGGCCTTGATGACGAGGCCGGGAGCAAGGCGATCCACGATGATCGCCCAGACCGCCGCGACGCTCCAGAGGGCGAGCGCGGCCATGGTCATGGGGCGCCAGCGCTTCACGCGCACGGGATGCACGAACACGACCGGCAGGAACATCATCGCGGCCAGCGCCGTGACGATCGACAGCGCCAGCCAGAAAGGCGGCAGGAATACGACGATATAGAAAACCACCACGTTCCAAACGGCCGGAAAGCCGAGGAACCACCAATCATGCGTCTTCATCTTGGTGTCGGCGAAATAGAGCGCCGAGCCAATGGTGATGATCAGGCCCATCACGAGGCCATAGGGCTGCGGCATGATTTCCGGGCGCAGCAGGATCGCCGCCGGCACGAAGACGTAAGTGATGAAATCCACCACGAGATCGAGCACCGCGCCATCATAGCGCGAGGCGGTCTCGATCACGTTCAGTCGCCGCGCCATCGGGCCATCCGCGGCATCGACGATCAGCGCCACGGCCAGCCAGCCGAAACATGCCACGATATGCCCGGAAATCGCGGCTTCCAGGGCGAGAAAACCAAGCGCCGCCCCGAGTGCCGTGAAAACGTGCACGCCATAGGCCATGACATGGACCGGACCTTTCTTCCCGGCCTTGTCCCGCTCTTTTGTCGCCACGCCCCCAACTCCGTCACTGGAAACTTATTGTCTTCGCATAACACCCTTGGCATCACCCGCCAATCCGGGGGGCTTCAGGTTCCGAGCCCGCCACCGGGCGAAAAATGCGAGACGATCTGATGGCGCGCGGCCGGATAATGCAGCGTCACGGCGGTGACGATCACGCCGCCTTGCCATGTGCGCCGGTCAATCACGAGGCAGGCCGCCCCCTTGGCCATGGCGAGGCACCGCGTCAGCGAGGGTGAGGCGATATCCGCCCGGATGATGTGTTCGGCATCGGTCCAGGGCACTTCGTTGAGGAGCCACGTGCCGGGTGGGGTCTCGGAGAAATCGGCGCTTACCGCATCCGGCACGATCGCGAGGTTCATCAGCCGGTGCTCGACCGCGTAAGGAAGGTCATCGGCGTAATGCACGAGCTGCAGCGCGAGGATCTCCGCCACCGGTTCGCCGAGCCGCGCGATCTCCGCGGCATCGGGAGCGCGCTTTGCCCGGGAGAGGATCTCGCAGCGATAGGCGCGCCCGGAGGCAGCGATTTCCGCCTTGAGATCGTGGATCTTCAGCACGGTCTGTGCCGTGCGCGGCATCGCCACCTGCGAACCCGCGCGCCGGCGCCGCTGGATCAGCCCCTCGCTCGCCAGCGCCGAGAGCGCCTTGCTCACGGTCATGCGCGAGCAGCCATAGAGCTCCTTGAGTTCATGCTCGGAGGGAATGGCATCGCCCGGCCGCAACTCGCCCGAGGCGATGCGATTCTGGATATCGCGCCGGATCGCCAGGTAGCGGGGGAGGGCGATGTCGTCCAATGGTCCGCTCCGATGATGCGCGTCAGATCATGCCGGCCAGACGGTGGATGACCTTCCGGTAGGTCTCCGCGACAGCCTCATGCCTGTAATGACGACCCTTGTCCCCGACCAGCCGGCCGGCCGAATAGACCCGGTCGATCAAGGCATGGCCGCCCGCGAAAATGTAGGAATCAAGCGTGTAATCGCCATCGCGGCCCGCGAGATCGGGGGCCTCCGGGTCGAGCGTCACGAAGTCGGCCCGCGCTCCGGGCGTGATCCCCATCGGTCGTCCGAGCGCCTGCGCGCCGCCCGCGAGCGCGCGATCGTGGAGGAGGCGGCCCGTGGAAAGCCCCGGCAGGCTCATCGCATTGCGCACCCGGCGCGCAAGACGCTGGCTGTATTCCAGCATGCGCAACTCGCCGGCCGCGCTGATCTCGACATTCGAATCCGTGCCGAAGCCGAAGCGTCCTCCCGCCATGAGGAAATCCATGCCGGGAAAGGTTCCATCACCGAGATTGGCCTCGGTGATGGGGCAGAGACCGGCGACAGCGCCGGAGCGGGCGAGGGCCTGCATTTCGCCCTCCGTGAGATGCGTCGCATGGATCAGGCACCAGCGCTCATCCACGGGCTGGTTGGCGAGAAGCCATTCCACCGGGCGCTTTCCGCTCCAAGCCAGGCAATCCTGCACTTCCTTCAGCTGCTCGGCGACATGGATATGCACCGGCCCGGATGAGTGGGCCGAAACCAGCGCGTCGAGTTCCTCCGGGGTCGCCGCGCGCAGGGAATGCGGCGCAAAGCCGAGCACGGCCTGCTGCAGGTGGGAAATCGCGCGTTCGCTCGCCTCCAGCAGGCGCGCGAAACCCTTGAGGTCCGAGAGGAAGCGCCGCTGGCCGGAATTCGGAGCCTGCCCGCCGAATCCGCCATGGGCATAGAAGACCGGCAGCAGGGTCAGCGCGATGCCCGTTTCTGACGCCGCTGCGGCGATCCGCTCGGCATTTTCCGCAGGGTTGGCATAGGGTGTCCCATCCGGCTGGTGATGCAGGTAGTGAAACTCGCCGACAGCCGTGAATCCGCGCTCCAGCATCTCCATGAAAGCCAAGGCGGCGATCGCCTCGACATCCTCGGCCGTGATGGCGCCGAGGAAGCGATACATCACCTCGCGCCAGGTCCAGAAGCTGTCATCCGATTGGCCGCGCCGCTCCGCGAGCCCAGCCATGCCGCGCTGGAAGCTGTGCGAATGCAGGCTTGCAAGGCCGGGCAGGACGATCCGCCCATCGGTTG
>JADCCH010000355.1 GCA_020252865.1 Methylobacterium sp. | reverse complement strand
CGAGCCGCCAAACCCCGAATATCGTATCGCGGATGACGCGCGCGTGGCGCTGGACCCACTGGTGGATTTCGCGATCGGCTTCTTCTCCGCCGCCCTCGCGCTCATCGCCTTCATCGGCATCCTGTGGAAGGTCGGTGGCTCGATGACCCTGACCATCTCGGGCACGACGCTGACCATTCCGGCCTTCATGGTGCTGGCGGCGGTGCTCTATGGCCTGACGATGACCACGGCGATCGTCTGGGTTGGCCGGCCGCTGGTGGGCGCCATTGCCCGAAAGAACGAGAGCGAGGCGCGCCTGCGCTTTGATTTGACGCATCTGCGCGAACATGCCGAGAAGGTGCGGGCCGAAGGTGGCGGGGCCGCCAGGCATCAGGCCATTCTCGATACCTACGGGAATGTCGTCGAGCGTTCGCGCCGCATCGTGCAATATCACACGCGCATCACCTGGTTCACCAATGGGAATGGCGTGCTGGTGCCGCTCTTCGCCATTGTGCTGGCGACACCGAAATATCTCGCGGGCGGGCTGACGCTCGGCGATCTCGTGAGCCTCGGCGCGGCCTTCCAGCAGACGCAGATGGCCTTCTCCTGGCTTGTGGACAACTACAGGCAGGTGGCCCTCTGGTATGCCTCGGCCGGCCGGGTTGTCGACGTGATCGACGCGCTGGAGGACGAGCTTTCCGGGAACCTCTATCCGGCCGAACCGGCCCCACCGGCAGAGCGCCCCGAGATCATGCTGAACAATGTCGTGAAAATGCCGGCGGAGTGATCCGCCGGCATCGCGCTCGTCCGGTTGTTGCGCGGCCTCAGACCGGCTGCAGGCCGATCGCCTTCACCACATCCGTCCAGGTTTCCATTTCCTGCTTGAGATAGGCCCGGAACTCCGCCGGCGGACGGATATCCAGCGCGAAGCCCAGATCGGTGATCTTCTTGGAGACGGCTTCTGTCTGCATCGCCTTGATGATCGCCTGGGAGAGGCGGTCGACCACCGGTGCGGGCGTCTTCGCGGGCGCGAAGAAACCGGCCCAGCTCTCCGCATCGGCATTCGAGATGCCCTGCTCGCGGAAGGTGGGCATGTTCGGAAGCTGCGAGGCGCGCCTGGTGCTGGCCACGCCGATGCCACGCATCTGGCCGGCCTCGATCTGCTTCAGCACGCTTGGCAGGGTGGAGAGCGACACATCGATCCGCCCGCCGATGATGTCCTGCACCAGCGGCGCAGCTCCCTGGTAGGGGATGTGCTGCATCTGGATGCCCACGCGCCGCATCAGCAACTCGGTGGAAAGATGCGAACCGGAGCCATTGCCGGTCGAGCCATAGTTCAGCTTGCCCGGCTCCTTCTTCGCGAGCGCGATCAGTTCCTGCAGGTTCTTCGCCGGCAGGTCGTTCTTCACCACCAGGGCGTGGGGGAAGGCTCCCGCACCTGCGAGCGGCGCGAAATCGGCGATCGCGTCATAGCCCGGCTGCTTCATCAGCAGCATGTTGTTGCCGTGCGTCTGGTTGTTGCCGAATGTGATGGTATGGCCATCGGGCTCGGCCTGCGCCACCGCCCGCGTACCGATGGAGCCGGCCGCGCCGGCGCGGTTCTCCACGATCACTTTCTGCTTGAGATCCTCCTCGATCGTCGCCGCGACGATGCGCGCGATGACATCGGTCGGACCGCCGGCCGGGTAGGCCACGACCATCGTGATGGTGCGTGTGGGAAAGCCCGATTGTGCACGGGCCACAAATGGAAAGGCTACAGCAGCGCCCGCAAATGCGAGCGTCTGGCGACGGTTGAGCATGAATTCACTCCCTAGACGATGTTGAGAAAGGGAAGCCGATCGAAAAATCCGATCCCGTCCGGCTTTTTGCCCCCTTTGGCCTTGATGGCCCATGGCAAGAGACATAAAGCGGAGCAGCGCCAAAGGCCAGCCCCATCGCCCTTTTTGGTTGCGTAAGAAACTATTTTTTGATCCGGAGTGCACGAACATGGCCTTCATTGCCGACGCCCTGAGCCGCATCAAGCCGTCCGCGACCATCGCGATCACGCAGCTCGCGCGCGAACTCAAGGCAAAAGGGCAGGATGTCATCTCTCTCTCCGTCGGCGAACCGGATTTCGACACGCCGCAGAACATCAAGGAGGCCGCGATCGCCGCCATCCAGCGCGGCGAGACCAAGTATCCGCCCGTCTCGGGCATCCCTGCGCTCCGCGAGGCGATTGCTGCCAAGTTCAAGCGCGAGAACGGCCTTGATTACAAGCCGAGCCAGACCATTGTCGGAACCGGTGGCAAGCAGGTGCTGTTCAACGCCTTCATGGCCACGCTGAACCCGGGCGACGAGGTCATCATCCCGGCGCCATACTGGGTCAGCTACCCCGAAATGGTATTGCTCTGCGGTGGCACCCCGGTGCTTGTCACGGCCGGCATGGAATCGAATTTCAAGCTCCAGGCGGAGGCGCTCGAAAAGGCCATCACCCCCAGGACCAAGTGGATGATCTTCAATTCGCCGTCGAACCCGACCGGAGCGGCCTATACCCGCGCCGAACTGAAGGCGCTCACGGATGTGCTCCTGCGCCACCCGCATGTCTGGGTGCTGACCGACGACATGTACGAGCACCTCGTCTTTGGTGATTTCGAGTTCACGACCCCGGCTCAGGTCGAGCCGAAACTCTATGATCGCACGCTCACCATGAACGGCGTCTCGAAGGCCTATGCCATGACCGGCTGGCGGATCGGCTATGCGGCGGGTCCCGAGATCCTCATCAAGGCCATGGATATGGTGCAGGGCCAGCAGACCTCGGGCGCCTCGACCATCTCGCAATGGGCGGCCGTGGAGGCGCTGAACGGCCCCCAGGATTTCATCCCGATGAGCAGGGAGGCCTTCGAGACACGGCGCGATCTCATCGTCTCCATGCTGAACCAGGCGAAGGGCCTCTCCTGTCCGAAGCCGGAAGGTGCGTTCTATGCCTATCCCTCCTGCGCCGCCTTGATCGGCAGGAAGGCGCCCTCGGGCAAGGTGATCGCCACCGACGAGGATTTCGTGATGGAACTCCTCGCCGCGGAAGGCGTCGCGACAGTTCACGGCTCGTCCTTCGGTCTTGGCCCGAACTTCCGCGTCTCCTATGCCACGTCCAACGAGAAGCTCGAGGAAGCGGGTCGCCGCATCCAGCGCTTCTGCGCCTTGCTCACCTGAGGCAAGGGCCGGTTGGCGGCGGAGGCCCCTCCCATGGTGCCGTTGCTGAATCGTTCCCTGAAGGGCCGGATGCGGAGCCTTGCCTGCGGCCTTCTGCTCTGGCTCGGCCTCCTGTCGGCTGCGTCCGTGGTCGAGGCGCAGACCGGCATCTTCTCGATTTTCCGAATGCCGCAGGAGACCGACATCGCGCCTCAGGCTGATGCCGAGGAGGATGCCGAATTCGCAACCCCGCCGCTGAATGCCCTGCCCGCGCCGGAACTG
>JADCCH010000354.1 GCA_020252865.1 Methylobacterium sp. | reverse complement strand
TTTTCCATCTCGGCATTCTGTTCGGCCTTGAGGTCGAGATCAGCCCGCAGGAAAGCGCGCGCCACGCCCTCGTAGCGCAGCGGATCGCGCTCGCATATCCGGGCCTGCTGGCGCATCATGCCCTCCGGTCCCTGGCCGCGCCAACCGCCCGGACCGCCATAGCGCGGCCCCCATTCGGCGATGCCGACGCCGATGCCGATGGTGAGGACCGCCGCACCGGCAATCAGCCATTTGGTGAGCGGCTTCGAAAAGGTGGAGCGAGTCTCGCTCATTTTGCCTGTCTCCCGTGTTTCGGATGTCGCGCCCTTCGGTCAGCAAACGCCGGAAGCCGGGGTGATTCAACTTAAAGATTGGTCATCTTGCGGACGGTTTCCGCTCCTTGATCGCCGGGGAACCGGCAGCCATAACCAGCTATTAAGTCTATCTGTTCATCTTGAGGGAGATTGTTCTACGCCCATTCCGGAGGCCCCCATGCTGCGCGAAAGCCTGTTTCTGCTCTCATCCGAAAAGCGGGTGATGCGCGATTTCACGATCCTCCTGCTGGCAGTGGTCGGCTTCGCCTTCCCCGGCGCACATGCCACCGTGAAGGCCATGGAATGGTTCGTGCCCGTGGCGCAGCAGACCTTCTCGATCCCGCGCAATCCGGCCCAGGCAGAAACCCGCCTCTACACCGTGACGCGTTCGGTGCTGGATGATCGCATGGCCACCGGCTCCATCGGCCCAATGGCGAAGAGAGAAGCCGATTGCCGCCGCTGAGCGGCAATCCGCCTCGTTTTCGCTGATATTTGCGTTAGAGCGAAATTCGATCTGAGCCAAACAGATCGACCGCTCTCTTTTTTTGATATTGACCGCATTTTCTTTCGAAGAACCGGTATCCACTTCTTCGGAAATTGCTCTAGATCAGCGATTTCGCGGTTGCAAAGAGGACTCGCGAGGACTATCGCCAAGCATGCATGACGCCGTCGGAGGCGTGAGGGCGCGACGCGCGCGGGGTTCGCCCGCGAAAGCGGGTTCGGCGCCCGCGCCGATCGCGCGACAAAGGCAGGCCCGTCCTTGACCGAAACCGAGAACCAACCTCTTTCCTTTTCCGATCTCGGCCTCTCGCAGGCCGTCCTGGATGCCGTCACGACATCCGGTTACACCATCCCCACCCCCATACAGGCCCAGGCCATCCCGCATGTGCTCCAGCGCCGAGATGTCCTCGGCATCGCGCAGACCGGCACAGGCAAGACCGCAGCCTTCACTTTGCCCATGCTCTCGATTCTCGAGAAGGGCCGCGCCCGCGCCCGCATGCCGCGCACGCTGATCCTCGAGCCCACACGCGAACTTGCGGCACAAGTCGAGGAAAGCTTCGTCAAATACGGCCAGAACCACAAGCTCTCGGTGGCGTTGCTGATCGGTGGCGTCTCCTTCGGCGACCAGGATGCCAAGATCACCCGCGGTGTCGATGTTCTCATCGCCACGCCCGGCCGGTTGCTCGACCATTTCGCGCGCGGCAAGCTCCTGCTCACGGGCATCGAGGTGCTGGTGATCGATGAAGCCGACCGCATGCTCGACATGGGCTTCATCCCGGATATCGAGCGCATTGCCGGCCTCTGCCCCTTCACCCGCCAGACCCTGTTCTTCACCGCGACGATGCCGCCGGAAATCCAGCGCATCACCGAGAAGTTCCTCTCGAACCCGGTGAAGATCGAGGTCGCCCGCGCCTCCTCCACCGCCACCACCATCACGCAGAAGCTCGTGGCTACCCATGGCCGCGATTACGAGAAGCGCGAGACCTTGCGCCGCCTCATCCGCGTGGCGCAGGAAGAGGGTTCGGATAACCCGCTGAAGAACGGCATCATCTTCTGCAACCGGAAGAGCGAGGTCGCAACTGTCTATAAAAGCCTCCAGAAGCACGGCTTTTCGGTCGGCGCGCTGCATGGCGACATGGACCAGCGCTCGCGCATGAACGCGCTCGATGCCTTTCGCAAGAACGAGTTGACGCTGCTCGTCGCCTCGGATGTCGCGGCCCGTGGGCTCGACATCCCGGATGTCAGCCACGTCTTCAATTTTGATATCCCGCATCACGCCGAGGATTATGTTCACCGTATCGGCCGCACCGGCCGCGCCGGCCGCTTCGGCACGGCGCTGACGCTCATCGCGCGCGGGGATGAAAAATCCCTCGCGGCGATCGAGAAGCTCATCAACCGCTCCATCCCCTGGGATGAAAGCGGCGACCTCGCCGCCCTGCCGCCCGCGCCGGAAGGCGAGGAGCGCCCTGCCCGTCGTGGCCGCGAGAGTGGCCGGGGCGGTCGCGAAAAGGAGCGTTCGCGCGGCAAGGGCCGTGGCGAGCGCGAGCATGTGCGCACTGCCAAGGAACAGAAGATCATCGATGCTGCGGGCGGCGAGGCCGAGGATACGCCCATGCCGGCAGAAAAGCCGCGTCGCGAGCCGCGCCCGCCCCGTGAGGAGCGTGCCCCGCGTGAGGCTCGCCCGCCCCGCGAGGAGCGTGCCCCGCGTGAGGAAACTCCTCGCCCCGCCATGCGAGTGACTGATCGCGCTCGCCGCGACGATCGCCGCCCGCGCCGCGACCAGAATGACGGCCCGACACCCAAGGGCTTCGGCGATTTCCTGCCGGGCTTCATGAAGCGCTGAAACCGCTTATCCCCGCCTGCTGGCCGCTTCTCCTCTCATGGGTGAAGGCGTTGCGCCGTGCCTTTCGAACAGCCCCGCGCGTGCCGCCTTCGATATCGGCCTCCGGTCGCTCAGGCTTTCGCCAGAGCCTCCGGATCAGCCGGGGTGATCGCGACCGATTCGCCGCAGCCGCAGGCCGAGGTCTCGTTGGGGTTGCGGAACACGAAAGTGGAGGAGAAGACATCGGTCTTCACGTCCATTTCGGTGCCCAGCAGGAAGAGCACGGCTTTGGGATCGACCAGGATGGTCACGCCCTTGTCTTCGATCACCTCGTCGAGCGGATTTTTTGCTTCCGCATATTCCATGGTGTAGGACATGCCGGCACAGCCGCCATTCTTCACGCCCACACGAATGCCGAGGATGGGCTTGTCAGCCTTGGCGATTGTCTCGCGAACACGGTCGGCGGCGGTATCCGTCAGGCTCATGACCTGGAAACGACGACGCGGTGCGGCGGATGCCCCGGCAGGAACGGAACTCATGACAACCTCCGGAACGGCGGGCTCAAAAACCCGGGTCGCGTGGGTGAAAGGCCGATGCGAAAGGCAAGGCCCTGTTCATATCAGT
>JADCCH010000353.1 GCA_020252865.1 Methylobacterium sp. | reverse complement strand
GAAGCGACTGCGCGCCCCGTTTCCAGCCGGAAAATGGCGGATGATCTGGAATTCCTGAAATCCATCATTCTCTATGAAGACCGCGACATGATGGTGCTGAACAAGCCGCATGGCCTCGCGGTGCAGGGTGGTTCGGGCACCACGCGGCATGTCGACGGCCTGCTGGAGGTGCTGCGCGACAAGGATGGCCAGAAGCCGCGCCTCGTGCACCGCCTCGACAAGGATACCGCTGGCTGCCTCATCATCGCGAAGACGCGGCTGGCGGCCTCCACGCTGGCCGCTACGTTCCGCTCGCGCGCGGCGCGCAAGATCTACTGGGCGCTCTGCTCCGGCGTGCCGCGCGTGAAGCAGGGCCGTATCTCGACCTGGCTCGCCAAGGGCGAGGACGAATATGGCGACCAGAAGATGAAGGTCGCCCGCCATGGCGAAGAGGGCGCGGATCACGCGCTGACCTATTACGCCGTGGTGGAGACCGCGGGCCAGAAGCTCTCCTGGCTGTCGCTGAAGCCGGTGACGGGGCGCATGCATCAGCTGCGCGTGCATGCCGCGGAAATCGGCCATCCGATCATCGGCGATCCGAAATATTTCAACCGCGAGAACTGGGAATTGCCCGGTGGCATCCAGCAGAAGCTGCACCTTCTCGCGCGGCGCATCGTGATCCCCCATCCGCGCGAGAACAAGATGGTGGATGTCTCGGCGCCCCTGCCGCCACACATGCAGCAGAGCTGGAACCTGCTCGGCTTCGATACTTCGAGTTATGACCCGATCGAGGATGCGCCGGAGAAGTGAGCCGCTTTTGCGTCCCACACGCGGATGCGCAGGACCGATCCCTTGGCTCAAGGGAGTTTTCTGTCAACCTGCCTTCGCAGGGTTTGGTGTTCTGAAATACAGTTCCCGATTGGGAAAGCCATGTTGATCGACAGGGTTCCGGCATGGCGTGACCTGGCCCCTCGGGCCGGGGCCGGCCTGTCCGGAATTTCAGGTCGGCGCCATGTTCCGGTAAAATCCGCTCCGGCTGAATGGGATTTGGTTCTTTTGATCATCATCACTCGAAGGGGTTAATCCATGACGATGAATTCCATGTTGCGCAAAGCGGTTCTCGGCGCGAGCTTCACCCTCCTGATGGCCGGTTTCGCGCTGGCGCAGTCCACCCCGCCTGCGTCGCCGCCCGCTGCGCAGACGATGAGCCAGCGCCAGATCAACGAGGCCTGCAGGGCTGAAGTCAGCCGCGATCTGCGCGGGCCGGAGCGTCGCGAGGCCATGCGCCAATGTGTGGAAAAGAAGCGCGGGAGCGCGGGGATCGACCGCCGTGAGAATCGCCGCGCGGATCGCGAGACGCGCCGCACCGAGCGCCGCGCGCAGATGCAGGAATGCCGCAGGGAATTCGCCGAACAGCGCCTGACCGAGAAGGAACGGCGCGACGCGGTGGAGGGTTGCCTCGCGAAAAAGGACCCGCATTTCGCCAGGATGCTGGAATGCCGCAAGCAGGCGGAAGAGAAGAAACTCGAGCACGGCTCTCGCGAGTTCCGCAAGGTGATGCGCGAGTGCATGGGCCCGCGGCGCGGCTGATGCTGGAAACCGGGGCGGGAAGCGTGTAAGCGGCCGGCATGGCCAACCGCACGCTTCTTCTCTTCGACCTCGACGGAACCCTGCTCGATTCCGCCGAGATGATCCTCGAATGCCAGCGCCTGGCCTTCACGGCCATCGGGCTGCCGGTGCCCTCGCGCGAGCGGGGGCTTTCGATTGTCGGGCTCTCGCTGCGCGAGGCTTTCGTGGAACTCGTGGGAGAGCATGGCCCGGTGGAGGAACTGGCCGAGGCCTATCGCCAGTCCTTCCACGGGCTTCGCATGCAAGGCGCGGAGCTGGAACAGCTGTTCCCTGGCGTGAAGCCCCTGCTTGCGGAGCTTGCCGCAAGCGAGCCACATTGCCTTGGCATCGCCACGGGCAAATCGCAGCGCGGCGTGCGGGCCATTCTTGATAGCTATGGCTGGGAAGGCGTCTTCCGGACCATCCAGACCGCCGACGATGCACCCTCGAAGCCCCATCCCGGGATGATCGAGAATGCCTGCCGCGAGACGGGCATCGTGCCCGCGCGCACCGTGATGATCGGCGACAGCTCCTTCGACATGAAGATGGCCAAGGCCGCCGGAGCCTATGCCATCGGCGTGAGCTGGGGCTTCCAGGGCGTCGATCTCCTGCGCGAGACAGGCGCGGACGAGATTGTCGGGGATTTCGACGCCCTCAGCATGGCCATTGCCCGTTTCGGGTGAGGCGTTTGCATCGGGTGACAGGTGCGCGCGGTTTGGCTATCCCATGAGCCATGAGCAACGAAATCATCCGCGACTGGTTTGATGACGGGCGAGACCCCGCGCAGGATGATCCCGTGCGCGCGGCCCGTCTCGGCATGAAGCCGGCCTTGCCCAGGCGCTTCTACGGGAATGTGGGCATCGGCGAGGTTGGCGGGCGCCACGCCGTGCTGCTCGATGGCAGGCCGGCGCGCACCAGGGGCAAGGCAATTCTTTCGGGCCCGAATACTGCCGTGGCCGAACTGCTCGCGGTGGAATGGGCGGCGCAAACCACCGAGATCGACCCCGCGACCATGCCCGCGACCCGCATCGTGCATGCCGCGCTCGATTCTGTGACGCAGGCCATGGATGAGGTTCGCGCCGATATCCTGAAATATGCGGCCTCCGATCTTGTCTGCTATCGCGCGGGGGATCCCGTGCGGCTCGTGGAGCAACAGAAGCAGCATTGGGACCCTGTGCTGGCGCATATCCGCGCGCGTTACGGCGCGGGCTTCCTGCTCTCCGAGGGAATCACCTTCGTGAACCAGCCGGGGGAATCGCTGGAGCGGCTGGCGCCGCGGCTTTGGGCCGTGAGCGAGCCGATCGCGCTCGCCGCGCTGCACGTGCTCACCACGGTTTCCGGCTCCGCGCTTATCGCGATTGCGGTGGCGGATGGCGCGCTTGATGCTCTGGCCGGTTTCGATGCCGGCGAATGCGATGCCGATTATGAGGCGAGCATCTGGGGCATCGATGAGGAAGCGGCGGAGCGGCGCGCGCATCGGCTGGGGGAATTCCGGGCCGCGACGGCCCTTCTGCGTGTCATGGGAGGCTAGGATGGGCATGGCGGGGCGGATCATTCTTCACCTCGCATTGCTGGCTCTCATGCCGGTTGCGCGCGCGCAGCAGCCGGATGCGAGCGCGGCGGATTGCAGCGATCTCGGGCGACGCTTCGAACGGCTGGTCG
>JADCCH010000352.1 GCA_020252865.1 Methylobacterium sp. | reverse complement strand
GGCTTGCTCGGCCTCGGGCAGATCCTGCAGCAGCGCACGGCCATCAACCTCGACGAGCCGATCGGCATCAACCCGGAGAAGGACGAACTCGTCTTCTTCCCGATGATCTACTGGCCCGTGCTGCCGGACCAGCCGCGCCCGCCGGAAGCCGCGATCCGCGCCATCGATACCTACATGAAGAATGGTGGCACGGTGGTGTTCGACACGCGCGATGCCTTCGCCCAGCGCTCCGGCGGCCAGCCCACGGCCGAGACGCGCGCGCTTCGCCGCATGCTCGCCTCGCTCGATATTCCGGCGCTGGAGCCCGTGCCGGCGGATCACGTCTTGACCAAGACCTTCTATCTGCTCGACCGCATGGTCGGCCGTTATGTTGCGGGCGATACCTGGGTGGAGGCGATCTCCGGCGCGCGGGATACCAAGGTGCCGGCCCGCGCGGGCGATCGTGTATCGCCACTGATCATCACGAGCAATGATCTCGCCGCGGCCTGGGCGGTGGATCGGCTCGGGCAGCCGCTCTTCGCGCTCGTGCCGGGCGAGCCGCGCCAGCGTGAATTCGCGCTGCGCACCGGCGTGAACATCGTGATGTATGTGCTGACCGGCAACTACAAGGCCGATCAGGTGCATGTGCCGGCTTTGCTCGAAAGGCTGGGGCAATGAATGCCGACCGGCTGAGCCTCGATTTCGCGCCCTTCATGCCCTGGCCGGTGCTGATCGGCTTTGCCCTTTTGGCGCTGGGCGTCTGCCTTGTGCTGGTATTTCGTGGCAAGCGCGGCGCCTGGCTGCGATTGGCCGCGACGCTTCTCATCTGTCTCGGCCTTGCCGATCCGCGCCTCGTGAACGAAAAGCGCGACCCGCTGAACGACATCGTCGCGGTGGTGGTGGATCGTTCCGGTTCGCAGAACCTCGCGACACGGCCCGCCGAGACCGAAGAAACGCTGCGCGAGGTCACGGAAGCGTTGAAGCGTCGGCCGAATACCGAGATCCGCATGGTGGATGTGTTCGAGCGTGAGAGCTCCTCGGATGGCACGCGCCTGTTCGAAACGCTCTCCGCCACAACGCGCGACGTGCCGCAGGATCGCCTCGCGGGCGTGATCGCCATCACCGATGGCGTTGTGCATGACGTGCCGGACGAGCGTGCACGCCTCGGATTCACCGCCCCCTTCCACGGGCTGATCACAGGCCGCGCGAATGAATTCGATCGCCGCATCGAACTGGTGGAAGCGCCGCGCTTCGGCCTCGTCGGCAAGGAAATCACGGCCATCGTGCGGGTGGAAACGCAAGGGGAAAGCGCCGCGCCGCTTCGCCTCACGCTGCGCCAGAATGGCGAGACGCTGCCCGCCCGCCCCGTGGTGCCGGGCGTGCCCTTCCGCGTGACCCTCAAGCTCGATCGCGCGGGGCTGAACCTGTTCGAGGTCGGCATCGAAACCGCGCCGGGCGAACTCACGGGACTCAACAACATCCTCGCCATCCCCATCGAGGGCGTGCGCGAGAAACTGCGCGTGCTGCTGGTTTCCGGCGAACCGCATAATGGCGAGCGCACCTGGCGCAACCTGCTCAAGGCCGACCCCAATGTCGATCTCGTGCATTTCACCATTCTCCGACCACCGGAGAAACAGGACGGCACGCCCACGAACGAACTGTCGCTGATCGCCTTCCCCACGCGCGAACTCTTCGTGCAGAAGATCAAGGAATTCGATCTCATCATCTTCGACCGCTACTCGAACCAGACCTTCCTGCCGACGCTCTATTTCGAGAACATGGTGCGTTATGTGCGCGATGGCGGGGCAATGCTCTTCGCGGTCGGGCCGGAATTCGTGGCGCGCAACGGGCTTCTCACCACGCCGCTGAAGGACATCATGCCGGCCGAGCCCACCGGCTCGATCATCGAGCGGCCCTATCGCGCGGAAGTCACCGATCTCGGCCAGAAGCATCCGGTGACGCGCAAGCTTGACGGCGCGAATGAAGGCACCGGGCCGATTGCCGTGAAGGCCGCGCGCTGGTCGCCTTGGTTTCGGCAGATCGCGGCGCGTCCGCGCGACGGGCAGGGCCTGATGACCGGCGCCGATGGCCTGCCGCTGCTGGTGCTGAAGCGCGAGGGGAAGGGTCGCGTGGGGCTCTTCCTGTCCGATCACGTCTGGCTCTGGGCGCGCGGCTATCAGGGCGGAGGCCCCTATCTTGATGTGCTGCGCCGCCTCTCGCATTGGCTGATGAAGGAGCCGGAGCTGGAAGAAGAGGCCTTGCGCCTTATGGTCAGCGGCAATCGCCTCATGGTCGAGCGCCGCACCATTGGCGGCCCGCCGGGTGATGTCGAACTGACGAATCCCGCCGGGGAAACCCTGCCGATCTCGCTCGCCGAGGCCGAGCCAGGCCTCTGGCAGGCGGAGGTGACGATCCGCCGCGCCGGCCTGCATCGCGCCACCAATGGCGGGCTCATCGCCTTCGCGAATGCCGGCCCGCCCAACCCGCGCGAGTTCCGGCAGGTGATCTCCACCACCGGCATGCTTCAGCCCGTGGCGGAATGGACAGGCGGTTCGGTGCGGCGCGTCGCAGCGAATGGCGCGGTCGCCGTGCCGCGCATCGTGGATATCCGTTCCGGCAGCCGCTTTGCCGGTTCGGATTACATCGGCCTGAAGCCGAATACCGCCTCGATTCTCCGCGGCATCACCATCACGCCACTCGGCCTGGGTTTCCTCGGGCTGGGGCTGCTGCTCCTGCCGCTGATCGCCATGTGGTTCGGCGAAGGGCGTCGCCGCCAGCCGCGCGGTTCGGCCTGATCAGCGCGCGGCAACCAGCGGGCCGGAGAGGCTCGCCCCGGTCTCGGTCAGCGGCAGGACGAGCAGCCGGCCGGGATCGACCGGACCGGGAAGGCTCACGCGGCCCATGGGCACGCGCTTGTAGCCGTGGCGGCCGTAATAGGGCTCATCCCCCACGAGGAAGATCGCGTCCGAGCGCATGGCCCGTGCTGCCTGCTCGCAGCGCTGCAGCAGCGCCGCGCCGATGCCGCGCTTCTCGAAGGCCGGTTCCACCGTCAGCGGGCCGAGCATGAAGGCGCGTGCCTCGCCCAGCCGCACCGGCGTCAACTGCACCGAACCCACCAGCAACGAACCCACACGCGCCACGAAGGCGAGCGATTCCGCCGCATTTGCGTGCTCGCGGATGCGATAGGCCGTGCGCGCGAAGCGACCGGGGCCGAAGGCACGCTGGTGCAGTTTCTCGATGGCCGGTTCGTCGCTGGCCTTCGCGGCTTCGATGGTGAGGGAGAGTTCCGTCATGTCCTCGCGCTTCCACCGCCATGGCGCGAAAGTCAAGCGATGCCGGAAGGCGGGCGGTGGCGGCGTTTCGCCTCTTGACGCATGCGCCGCATCATAAGAGACGGACCCGGAGCGCCCAGCCTCTTCGGCCGTGGGCGAGACAGGCGCGCCGTGACCCTTCTGCTGGCTCATCTCTCCGATCCCCATATCGGTCCTCTGCCCGCCATGCCCTTCCGGGCGATGGCGAACAAGCGCTTCACCGGCGTGCTGAACTGGCACCGCGCCCGCGCCACCATCCACAGCATGGCCGTGCTCGAAGCGATCATCGCCGATATCCGCCGGCACAAGCCCGACCATGTCGCGCTGACGGGCGACCTCGTGAATGTCGGCTACCCTCCGGAATTTCCGGTTGCGGCGCGCATGGTCGAAACCCTGGGCAGCGGAGGGGATGTCAGCGTCATACCCGGCAATCACGATGCCTATATACGCGGCTCCCTGCCGGCGATGGATGAGGTCTTCGCGCCCTTCATGTGCTCCGATGGCGACGAATCGCCGAGGAAGAAGCCGCTGGCGGAGCGCTTCCCCTATCTTCGAGTGCGACATCATGTGGCATTCATTGGCGTGAATACCGGAGTGCCCACAATGCCGTTCTTCGCTACCGGAACCATGGGGGCGAAGCAGGGCGACAAGCTTG
>JADCCH010000351.1 GCA_020252865.1 Methylobacterium sp. | reverse complement strand
GGATGGAAGCGTCAGCGGTTTTCATGGCTCATCCCTCGCCGAACACCCGCGCGAAGATCGTATCGACATGCTTGAAATGGTAGCCGAGATCGAACATCGCCTCGAGTTCGGCAGCCGGAACGCGCGAGGAAACCTCGGGGTCGGCCTTCAGCGCGGCGAGGAAATCCGCGCCGTGCTCCCAGGTCTTCATCGCATTGCGCTGCACGAGGCGATAGCTGTCCTCGCGGGAGATGCCAGCCTGCGTCAAGGACAGCAGCACGCGCTGCGAATTGTGGAGCCCCGAGAGCCTGTCGAGGTTCTTCTGCATGTTCGCGGGGTAGATCAGCAGCTTGTCGATCACGCCCGTGAGACGCGCCAGCGCGAAATCGAGCGTGATGGTCGCATCCGGGCCGATATAGCGCTCGACCGAGGAGTGGGAGATGTCGCGCTCGTGCCAGAGCGCCACATTCTCCATGGCCGGAAGGCAATAGGCGCGCACCATGCGGGCGAGGCCCGTGAGGTTCTCGCTAAGAACCGGATTGCGCTTGTGCGGCATGGCCGAGGAGCCCTTCTGCCCCGGCGAGAAATACTCTTCCGCCTCATAGACTTCCGTGCGCTGGAGATGGCGGATTTCCGTCGCGAGGCGCTCCACGGAGGAGGCGATCACGGCGAGGACCGCGAAATACATCGCGTGGCGATCACGCGGGATGACCTGCGTGGAGACAGGCTCGACAGCGAGGCCCATCTTCTTCGCGACATGGGCTTCCACGGCCGGGTCGATATTGGCGAAGGTGCCGACGGCGCCTGAAATGGCGCAGGTCGCGATTTCCGCCCGCGCCGCGACGAGGCGAGCCCGGCAGCGATCGAACTCGGCATAGGCCTGCGCGAGCTTCAAACCGAAGGTCACGGGCTCGGCATGAATTCCGTGCGAACGGCCAATGGTCGGTGTGAATTTATGCTCGAAGGCGCGGCGCTTGATGGCGGCAAGCAGCGCATCGAGATCGGCCAGCAGAATGTCACTCGCGCGCGCAAGCTGCACGGAGAGGGTCGTGTCGAGCACATCCGAGGAGGTCATGCCCTGATGGACGAAGCGCGCCTCGGGGCCGACAATCTCTGCCAGATGCGTGAGAAAGGCGATGACATCATGCTTCACCTCGCGCTCGATCGCGTCGATGCGCTCAATGTCGAAGGTCGCGGACCCGCCTTTCTCCCACAGCTTCGCGGCAGCCTCCTTCGGTACCACGCCGAGTTCCGCGAGCTTGTCGGTCGCATGCGCCTCGATCTCGAACCAGATGCGGAACTTGGTCTCGGGCGACCAGATGGCAACCATTTCGGGCCGGGCATAGCGGGGGATCATGGAGCGTCTTTCGAGAGGTGAAGCTGTCGCGGCCTCGCTTACACGCGGCGCGCGCGCCGCTCAACCTTTCGAGCCCTTGCCGGGGCCGGGAAGCAGGGCATAACCGGCCACGATCATCGCCGGGGCCATCCAGGGCAGCAGGTGATGCGGAGCAGAGAACAGGAAGACGGCGACGATCTGCGCGCTGGTGAAGAAAAACGAGACCACCGGATGCTCCGGATGAAGCTCATAGCCACCGGCGCGGATGCGGTTCTGGATCAGGAAGGCAAACCCGCCTGCCAGCAGGAATCCCGGCAGGAAAGCAACGGGCCGGAGCCACCCCGCGATTCTTGGCATGCCGAGATGCGCGAGCAGGGTGAGGCCCCCGGTCGCGACCAGAGCGCCGAAAAAACCGCCGGCAAACCAGACCAGCACCAGGAGAAGGGTGCGCTCACCCCAGAATTCGCGATGCAAGGTGATCGACAGCGCCATCAACGCCGCCGAGATCAGGCCGAGCAGCAGGGCTGGGCGCAGCACCCTCATCTGCGGGCGCGGCCGGCATCCGCCGCCTGCCGAATTGCCGTGACATTCGCGGCATAGGCCGAGCGCCCGCCCTTGAAGGCGGCTGAACCCGCGACGAGCACATTCGCCCCCGCTGCGGCGATCTCCGCCGCATTGGCCGGCGTCACGCCGCCATCAATTTCCAGATCGATGGGGCGATCGCCGATGATCGCGCGGCAATCGCGCAGCAGGTCCAGCGCCGAGGGGATGAAGCTCTGTCCACCGAAGCCCGGGTTCACGCTCATCACCAGCATGAGGTCCACCATGTCGATCACCGGGGCGATCGCGCTCGCCGGCGTGCCGGGGCAGATCACCACGCCCGATTTCTTGCCCAGGGCGCGGATGGCCTGCAATGTGCGGTGGATATGTGGCCCCGCTTCCACATGCGCCGAGATGAGATCGGAGCCGGCATCGGAAAAATCCTTGAGGTAGGGGTCCACCGGCGCAATCATCAGATGCGTATCGAACAGGGCCTTCACGCGCGGCCGCAGAGACTTGATGATCGGCGCGCCGAACGAGATGTTCGGCACGAAATGCCCGTCCATCACGTCGATATGCACCCAATCCGCGCCTGCCGCCATCATCGCTTCGACATCCGCGCCGAGATCGGCGAAATCTGCCGAGAGAATGGAAGGCGCGATCAGGATCGGGCGGGTCATGGTCGGGGCTCGCGGGCTTTTTCGGGTTCGAGCCGAGCCTTTACGGCCTTCAGCACCACCGGCGCAACATAGATCGGGATCTGCGCCAGCGCGAAATAGAGGAAGGTGTTCTTCGGCACGATAGCAAGAATGGGCGCGATCAGCAGGCCCATGTTCCGCAGCCCGATGCCGATGGAGGCCGAGAACCGGTCATCGAAGCCGAAGGGCCTGAAAACCGCATAGGCCAGCGCGAAATTCAGCACGCAGAAGAGGCAGGACAGGGCGAGCATCGTCAGCATCAGCAGCGGGTCGCGCAGGGTTGCGTCGAGCACCCCATCCATCGCCGCGATGGCGAAGAGGAAGAACATCAGCACGCCGATGCCATCGAGTTCGAGCTTCACGGCCTGCAGACGGGCTTGCCCGGCGATGCGGCGCAGGATGAGTCCGCCGACCATCCCCGTGCCCACGAACCAGAAGAGACGCTCGGCCAGGGCCATCGGCGAGATCGGCACTTCCGCGCCCGCCAGCAGGTTCGTGAAGAGCGGGGCCAGCAGTGGCGTCGTCGCCATGCCCAGAACGAGGGAGGCGAGCGAGAGCGAATTCTCGAAACCCAGCAGGGCGGCATAGACCGGCGCGGCCATCAGCGGCGGGGCCGAGGCCATGATCGCGATGGCAAGCTGGATTCCCGGGTCGAGATCGCGGAACCAGGGCAGGTGCAGGAAGAGATAGCCCACCAGCGGAGGGAGCGTGCAGCTCACGCCCAGCACGATGAGCAGGCGCTTCGGCGCGGTCAGCACCGCCTTCATGCCCGGCAGGTTCATCCGCGCGAAGGCGAGCATGATGAAGATGAAGATCGTGATCGGGATGGCCGGCCGCATCGCGGCGGCGAGTTGCGGCAGCGCGAGGCCAAGGAAGATCGAGATCGCATAGGCCGCAGAGGCATGCCGCCCGAGCCGCTGGAGCAGAAGGCGGGGCCAATCAACCATGAGATGCCGTCATATTCACCGGCAGCGCTGCTCTTCGCCTTGAAATCCTCTGTTGTGACCTGAAAAAGCCCGTTGAATGACAAGGGCTGTCTCGGCGAAACTCGCTTTCGGCAAGGAGGGGCTTCATGCGCATGGATGTTCTGGTTCTGGGCGGCGGCATCGTGGGGACCGCGCTTGCCCTGTCGCTGGCGATGAAGGGGCGTTCGGTCGCGATGATCGAGAGGGGAAGCCCCGGCGGGGCAACCTCCTTCGGCAATGCCGGCCTCATCCAGAGCGAAGCGATCATGCCCTATCCCTTCCCACGCGATCCCCTCCTTCTGGTGCAATATGCGCTGAACCTCAAGGCGGAAGCGCATTATCATCTGAAGGATGTGCTGCATGTCGCGCCCTATCTCTGGCGCTATTTCCGGGCCTCCACCCGCGAAGGCATGCTGAAGACCGCGCGGGCGAATGTGCCGATTTTCGGTGTCTGCCTCGACGAGCACCGGAAGCTTGCGCAAGCGGCTGGCGTCGAGGCCATGCTCCGCCCCGGCGGCTGGATGAAAGTTTTCCGCACGCAGAAGGCCATGGATGAAATCGGCAAGGCCACCCTCGATGATCTCGGGCCCTTCGGCGTCGAGGCCGTGATGCTCGATCGCAGGGGCTTGGCGGAGCGTGAGCCGAACCTCTCGGATGCCGCGATCGGCGGCATTCATTTTCCCACGCCGCTCTCGCTGAACGATCCCGAGGCGCTGACCCTTGCCTATGCGCGGCATTTCGAGGCGCTGGGCGGGAAGATCCTCACCGGCAATGCTCTCACGCTCGAGGAGCGCAAGGACGGCTGGACCGTCAAGACCGATTCCGGCCTGGTTTCCGCGCCGGATTGCGTGGTGGCCCTCGGGCCCTGGGCGCCGGATCTGCTGCGCCCCATGGGCTACAAGGTGCCGATGGGCGTGAAACGCGGCTACCATGTGCATATGCGACCCAGGGGCAATGCGCGGCTCGGCATCCCCGTCCTCGATACCGAGAATGGCTACATGATGGTGCCGATGGCGAACGGCATTCGCCTGACCTCCGGCGCTGAATTCGCCCATCGCGATTCACCGCCCACGCCGCGCCAGATCGACATGATCGAGCCACGCGCACGGGAGATGCTGCCGCTGGAAGGCCGCGTGGAAGCGGTTCCGTGGATGGGCGCGCGCCCCTGCATGCCCGACATGCTGCCGGTGATGGGCAAGGCCCCGCGCCATAAGGGTCTGTGGTTCAATTTCGGCCATGCGCATCACGGGCTGACGCTCGCGGGCTCGGCCGGTCGTCTTCTCTCGGAGATGATCACCGGCGAGACACCCTTCACCGATCCGAAGCCCTACGGCATCGAGCGTTTCAGCTAGGGCGAAATTCAATCTGCATGAACCAGATCGGCCGCTCTATGTTTTTGTTATTTATCGCATTTTCTTCGATCAACCGGTATCCGCTTGATCGGAAAATGCTCTATGGGCATTTGCCGGCCAGCGGGTCGCCGGTCGGCAGAAAGAAAAAGCGATCGCGTTCAAGGGCGAAACGGCTCTTCCAGTCCGGCAGGCTGCCGGGAAAGGGAAGTGCTTTCGCCTCATGGATGCCGCGCGCGATGGCGCGGGCCACGCAATCGCCGGCGAGCATGCCGAGTTCCGTGAGGTTCGGCATGGGCTCGCCAAGCGGTTTTTCGCCGGTTCCCGCCGCGAAGATCGTGTCCCCATCCATTGGCGCATGAGCCGGGCGAATGGCCCGCGCGAGGCCATCCTGCGCCATGATGGCGAGACGCTTTGCCTGCGATTTTGAGAGCATCGCATCCGTCACCACGATGCCGATGGTGGTCGCCGGCTCGGCGGCATGGCCCTTGATGCGGAGCTTCAGAGCCTCCGGCGGGAGGCTGGCCGGCCATCCGAGGCCACCGAATTCGCCGTTGCGCTCGTAGGGCGCGGCCCAGAAAAGCGGAGAATCGCCCATGGTCGCGGTGCCGATGGCATTGACGACCATCAGCGCCGCCACATGCAGGCCGGAACGGGTCTCGGCGCTCGCGGCACCGATCCCGCCCTTGAGATTCGCGGTCGTCGCACCGAGCCCGGCGCCGACCGAACCCAGGGAACCATCGTGGCCCGCCAGCGCGCGTTCTGCCGCGAGCCGCCCGAGATCCCAATAGGGCGGGCGCGCGCCCCAGTTCTTGTCGCCGCCATTGAGCAGATCGAACAGGATCGCCTGCGGCACGATGGGGACGCGAACCGGCCCGACCGCGAAGCCGCGACCCGCTGCGGCCAGGGCGGCCTGCGCGCCGCCGGCGGCATCGAGTCCGAAGGCCGAGCCACCGGAAAGAAGGACGGCATCGACCGTCTCGACGGTCATTTCCGGTTCGAGCAGGCCCGTATCCTGCCCGCCCGGCGCGCCGCCGAGCACACAGAGCGAAGCCACGGCCGGGCGCTCGAAAACGATGGCGGTCACGCCACTGGCGAGGCGCGCGTCCTGCGCATGGCCCACGGCGAGGCCGGCAATATCGGAAAGGTCATTGTGCATTTGAAAGCCCTTCACAGGATTGTTGGGGCCGCGTGCCTTTTTCTCAACCCCTTTTCCGCTATGAAAGCCGCATGACCGGTGAATTGACGCTTCCCATCATTGCGCTCGCGGGCCTGCTTTCCTTCCTCAGCCCCTGCG
>JADCCH010000350.1 GCA_020252865.1 Methylobacterium sp. | reverse complement strand
CGATCGCCCCCGGAATCCCTCCCCCGACTGAAGGCCCGCTGCCCCCTGGCGGGCCTTGTTCTTTTTGCGCGGCCTCACGCGCTCGTGAGCGGAAATTGCGCCGGCGTGCCACAAATTCGCCCCCGTTCGCCCGCTCTAGGGGGAAACAGACGAGATTGCGAGTTGCCGGGAAGCCAGTGCAAACGGTTTCGCAATTCTCTTCGGTTTAAGAAACAGTTATGATGATCCGCGCTTTGGGGGACCGGATTCGGTGCTTGCTGGGCGCGAGCGGAACAGGTGATACGGATGTCGGGCGATCGGGCTTCACGCTTTTCAGGGATGGGAATGGACCGCCGCGCGTTCCTCTCGGGAACGGCTGGTTTGTTCGGGGCCGCCGCCGCGCTTCCCGCCTTCGCGCAGCAATCGCCGATGATCGGTGGCCAGGCCGAATGGGCCCAGACCTATGACACGGGCACCATCCGCTCCCGCAATATCCGCACCTCCTATCCCATTCTCGGCCCTGCGACGGTGCAGGCGCTCGAAGGGGCGATCGGCGTCTACCAGCAGCTTGTCGCGCGCGGCGGCCATCCGCCGCTGCCTTCCGACCAGCGCCTGAAACTCGGCACTCGCCATCCGAATGTGCAGGCCTTGCGGGCGCGACTGATCGAGCTTGGCGATCTCTCCCCGAATGTCGGCGACAGCGACATCTTCGATTCCTTTGTCGATGGCGCGGTGAAGCGCTATCAGGCTCGCCACGGGCTCACCCCCACGGGCGTTGTGGGGGTTCAAACTTTCGCGGCGCTCAACACCCCGGCTGAAATCCGCCTTCGCCAACTCGAGATGAACCTCGTGCGGCTGCGCGGCTTTCCGTCCAATCTCGGCAACCGCTATGTCACGGTGAACATTCCGGCGGCCTATGTGGAGACGGTGGAGAACGGCCAGGTCGCGACGCGCCACGTGGCCGGCGTCGGCAAGATCGACCGCCCGTCGCCCATCATGAACGCCAGGATCGTGGAGGTGAATTTCCACCCCTTCTGGACCGTGCCGGCCTCGATCATCCGCAAGGATCTGATCCCGCTGATGCAGAAGAACCCGAATTACCTCGCCGAGCAGAAGATCCGTATCTTCAACCAGCAGGGGCAGGAACTCCAGCCCTCGCAGGTGAACTGGAATTCGGACGAGGCGACGCGCTACCTGTTCCGGCAGGACCCCGGCGGCGAGCACAACAGCCTCGGCTTCGTGCGCATCAACATCCCGAATCCGCACGGCGTCTACATGCATGACACGCCGGCCAAGGGCATTTTCGGCGACGATTACCGCTTCGTCTCTTCGGGCTGCGTGCGCGTGCAGAACGTGCGCGAATACATCTACTGGATCCTGCAGGATAACCCGCAATGGACCCGCGATGCGATCGACGATGCCTTCCGCGCCGCGCGCCGTATCGATGCCCGCCCGCGCGAGCCGATTCCGGTCTACTGGACCTACATCACCGCCTGGGCGACGCCCGATGGCGTGATCCAGTTCCGCGACGACATCTACGGCAAGGATGGCGTGGGCCCCGGCGCCGTGACACAGGCCCTGCGCGAGGGCGACGACCGGCCGGATTGACCGGCGTACGCAAACCTTGGGAAACATGCCATGGCCCTTGCCGGTATACCAACTTCCTGAAACATTGCGCGGGCCTCGGAAGGGGCCCGTTTTTTTTGCCGGGAAGAAGCCATGCCGGAAGCCGCAACCATCCAATCCATTCGCGTGCGCACCTGCCGGATACCCGTCGATCCGCCGGTCGAGACGGCCAGCGGGAGCGTGCCTGTGGCTCCTCTGGTGCTGATCGATCTCGAAACCAGCACCGGGGTTGTCGGCTCCAGCTACCTCTTCACCTACACGCCGCTAGCGCTGAAGCCGGTCGCCGATCTGGTCGCCGGCATGGAGGCTCTGCTGAAAGGCCAGCCGGTCGCGCCCGTGTCGCTGTTCGACATACTGATGAAGCGCTTCCGGCTGCTCGGCAGCGAAGGTCTGGTCCTGATGGCGATCTCGGGGATCGATATGGCGCTCTGGGATGCCCTGGCGAAATCGTTTGAAGTGCCGCTCGCCCGGCTTCTCGGGGCCGAGCTTGGCCCCGTGCCCGCCTATGCCAGCCTGCGCGGCATGTCGGCCGAGGCGGTGATGCGCGAGGCCGGGCCTTTTCTGGAGCAGGGGTTTACCGCCTTCAAGTTCAAGATCGGCATGCCCGATCCGGAAACTGATCTGCGGACGATCGCGGCCTTGCGCGGCGAGGTCGGGCCAAAGGCTAAAATCATGGTCGACTACAATCAGTCGCTGTCCTTCGCGGAGGCCAGGCAACGCCTGACGCGGCTCGACGAGATCGGTCTGGGCTGGATCGAGGAACCGCTGCCGCTGCATGATCTGCCGGGGCAGACCGAATTGCGCAAACTGTTCCACACGCCCCTTCAGGCCGGGGAGAACTGGTGGGGCCCGCAGGATGCCGCGCGGTCCATCGCCGCCGGGGCGACGGACCTCGTGATGCCTGACCTGATGAAGATTGGCGGCATCACCGGCTGGCAGCGCGTCGCCGCGCTGGCGGAAGCGGCGGGATTGCCGGTTTCGAGCCATATCTTCCCCGAATTCTCCGCCCATGCGCTGCTGGCAACCCCGGGTGCCGATCGGCTGGAATATCTCGATATTGCAGGCCCCGTGCTGGCGGAGCCGCTGCGCATTGCGAATGGCGACGTCTTGCTGGATGGCCGTCCAGGTGGCGGCATCGCCTGGAACGAGGCCGCCATCGCCCGTTTTGCAACCTAGGCTCAATAGCTTCGCGCGCAGGAGCGGCGGAACCGACCGTTTCAAACGCCCCGGCTTGGCCCGGCGCGAAGAAACATCTTCGACTTTCTTTTGTCCAGTTTCTGTGTCATAAGCGATAGTATCGAGTTTTCGGCTGAATGGCTTGCCGACGAGTTGCGGACTTTGTCCTGGCTCCGTCTCTAGACCTTCCAATCAAGACATCGATAGACCTCGCGCGCGCCTCTGGTGCCCGCCTTTCACCTCGTTTCTTGAAAGGAAACTACCATGCAGACCGGAACCGTGAAATGGTTCAACGCCACCAAGGGCTTCGGCTTCATCCAGCCGGATGCCGGCGGCCCCGATGTGTTCGTTCACATCACCGCGCTCGAGCGCGCCGGCATCCGCGGCCTCGCGGAAGGCCAGAAGGTCGAGTTCGTGCTCACCCCCGACCGCCGCACCGGCAAGTCGGCGGCCGACCAACTCCGCCTCGTGAACTGAACCTTTCCGGCCAAGGCCGGATGGTTTTTCGAAACCGCGTCCTCCGAGGCGCGGTTTTTTGTTGCCGGGTCACATCCAGCGCAGGGCGGCTCTTCGCCGCGCGAGGGGCTTCCGCCCTTGTGATTGCGGGCTGTTCGCTTTAGAGAACGCGGCTTCCGGCGTCGGGTGAATGGCCGCTTTTGCATGTCTGCCCGGCCCGGGATCCGACAGGGAGCCGCCAAGGAGCCATCATGACCGCCGCTGCCGCCATCCGCTCGAATTCCTTCTTCTCGGCGAGCCTCGCCGATGCCGATCCCGAAATCGCGAAGGCCGTGCAGCTCGAACTCGGTCGCCAGCGCGACGAGATCGAACTCATCGCGTCCGAGAACATCGTGAGCCGCGCCGTGCTCGAGGCGCAGGGCTCGGTGATGACGAACAAATATGCCGAGGGTTATCCCGGCCGGCGCTATTACGGCGGCTGCCAGTTCGTGGATATCGCCGAGGAATTGGCGATCGCCCGCGTCAAGCAGCTTTTCGGCTGCGATTTCGCGAATGTGCAGCCAAATTCCGGCAGCCAGGCCAACCAGGCCGTGTTTCTCGCGCTGATGAAGCCGGGCGATACCTTCATGGGCCTGAACCTCGCTGCAGGCGGCCATCTCACCCACGGCGCTTCCGTGAACATGAGCGGCAAATGGTTCAACGTGGTTCCCTACAACGTGAACCCGGAAACCCATCTGATCGACATGGAGGAGGTCGAGCGCCTCGCCCTTGAACACAAGCCGAAGATCATCGTGGCCGGCGGTTCGGGCTATGCCCGGCACTGGGATTTCGAGGCCTTCCGCCGCATCGCCGACGCCGTGGGCGCCACTTTCATGGTGGATATCGCGCATTTCGCGGGCCTCGTGGCCGGCGGCGCGCATCCCTCGCCGTTCCCGCATGCGCATGTCGTGACCTCGACGACGCACAAGACCCTGCGCGGGCCCCGAGGCGGCATCGTGCTGACCAACGATCCGGAAA
Organism: Methylobacterium sp.; assembly: GCA_020252865.1. Lineage (GTDB taxonomy): Bacteria > Pseudomonadota > Alphaproteobacteria > Rhizobiales > Beijerinckiaceae > Rhabdaerophilum. The sequence continues at coordinate 969 of JADCCH010000350.1, read as the reverse complement.
TCGCCAGGAAGGTCAACTCGGCGGTGTTCCCCGGCCTGCAGGGCGGCCCGCTGATGCATGTGATCGCGGCCAAGGCCGTCGCCTTCAACGAGGCTTTGCAGCCGGAATTCAAGAATTACGCCCATGCCGTCGTTGCCAATGCGAAGGCTTTGGCCGAGACGCTGAAATCCAAGGGTTTCGCCATCATCACCGGCGGCACGGACAATCACCTGATGCTGGTCGATCTGCGCCCGAAGAAGGTGACGGGCGTCGCCGCCGAGAAGGCTCTGGGCCGCGCGCATATCACCTGTAACAAGAACGGCATTCCCTTCGACCCTGAAAAGCCGATGGTGACGAGCGGCATCCGCCTCGGTTCGCCGGCGGCCACTTCGCGCGGCTTTGGCGTGGCGGAGTTTCAGCAGGTCGGCAATCTCATCGCCGAAGTCGTGGATGGCCTCGCCAGGAATGGCGAAGAGGGCAATGGCGCGGTGGAAGAGGCCGTGAAAGCCAGGGTTCATGCGCTGACGGGCCGGTTCCCGATCTATTGATTGCATTCAGGCCGGCTTTTCATCGGAGCCGGCTTGACCTTTCGGCCTCTTTCAAACACCCAGAGGCCGGGCCGGGAAGGCCCGTCTTTCGTTCCGGATTGCCCCGATGCGCTGCCCCTTCTGTGGTTCCTTCGACACGCAGGTGAAGGATAGCCGCCCCGCCGATGACGGCGGCGCGATCCGTCGCCGGCGCGTCTGCACGGATTGCGGCGGCCGCTTCACAACCTTCGAGCGGGTGCAGCTGAAGGAATTGATGGTGGTCAAGCGCTCGGGCCGGCGCGTGCCTTTCGACCGCGAAAAGCTCGCGCGCTCCATCGAGATCGCACTCCGCAAGCGCCCCATCGACCGCGACCGCGTGGAAAGGCTGATCAACGGCATCGTGCGCGAACTCGAGAGCCAGTCCGAGGGCGAGGTGACCAGCGAGGGCATCGGCGCGCTGGTG
>JADCCH010000035.1 GCA_020252865.1 Methylobacterium sp. | reverse complement strand
TGGAGATGCCCGAGATGGGCGATGCACAGCCCTGCCGCCTCGAAGATGAAGATCGAATTCCCGTAGAATTCCGTCCGTGCCTCGCCCCAGCCGCCGCGAATGTTGGTGGGCACGTTGCGCACGCGCAGGTCGCGCTCCTGAAGGTCGTGCTTCGGCATCTCGCCGGCTCGGCCCCAGCCGCGCAGCACGTGGCGGATCGCCGGATCGGGCGCATGGGTGAAATGCGTCGAGTGCGCGTGGTTCATCGTCGCCACGTCGGGCGGCGCCTCGGGACGGACGTAATCGTTGTAATCGGTCGCGGCGGTCACGCCGCCCGGCGTCTCGATCGTGAAGGTCGCGTGGCCCACATAAGTGAGACGCAGCTCGCCGGATTGCAGCGCGGCGGGAAGGATCGGCGTGCCATCGGGCGCGCGTGGCGCGAGGCGTGCGATCGGACCGAGACAGGCCTCGTCGGCCTTGGCGGGAATCACCCCGAGAAGGGCCGTGACGAGCCCGAGACAGAAGGCGATCCGCATGCTCGAACCTCCGCGCTTTCCTCCTTCAACATGGCGCGGGAAAGCGGGGAGGGAAGAGGGCGCGAGGTCGCGCGTCAGAGACGGCCGATCAGCCGCCGGTCTCAGGCGGGAAGGCCTGCCTTGATGATCGCCTCGAGGCTCATGGCGCTGTTGATGGCGCGGGATTCGGCGATCAGCCGGCCGACGCCCGCCGAACCGATCACCGGCTCGCAGAGGTCCCGCACCTTCGCATCGAGTTCGGCATCCGAGAGCGGCCTGCCGAGCGAACCGATGGCGTGCTCGATGAAGAGATCGAAGACGCGGCCATCCCTGGCGGTGAGTTTCGCGGCCACCTGATGTTCGTGAATCGAGCGATCCGCGGTCGCGCGCACCTTCTGGCGCAGGTCGACGATGACCGGATCGGCCACGCATTCATCGGAATATTCATGCTCGCCGCAGCGGCCATGCATGATCGCCGCCGCGCAGGAATGATAAACCGAGAACTTGCCCTCGAGGCCCGTGCGCGGGGCGGTCTTGCCCGTGAGTTCGAGCACCAGCGGGTGAACCCTGAGGTCGATGGAGGCGATATCCGCCGGCTTCAGGCCATGCGCGTTGCGCAATTGCACGCAGGCGTCGATCGCCGGATGGATGACAATTCCGCAGGCGAAGGGCTTGTAGGTGTTGATCGATATTTCCCAGGTCTTGCCGAGATTGTCGATGATCTCGGCCGGGTCGAACTTCGTCGAGGCGACATGGGCGAAGCCGCGCGGAGCCTCGATGCCCCGCTCGGAACTCGTGAAATTCTCCTTCGCAAGATAAGCCGCGAAGGTGCCGTTCTGCGCGGCCTTTCCGGGGTGAAGCGGCTTGCACATCGTGCCGAACATCTCGCGCAGCCCCGAGGATTGCGTGGCCGCGATGCCCAGGGCATATTGCATCTGCAGGGTATCGAGGCCGAGAATCTTGCCCGCAGCCGCCGCGGCGCCGAAGACGCCGGCCGTGCCGGTGATGTGCCAGCCGCGATCATAATGATCGGGATAGATCGAGTTGCCGATGCGGCACTCGACTTCCACGCCCAGGATGAAGGCGTGAAGGAATTCACGACCCGTCATCGGGCGCGTCTCGGCCATGGCGAGCAGGCCCGAGGCGATGGGTCCGGCCGGATGGATGATGGTGCGCAGATGCGTGTCATCGAAATCGAAAACGTGGGACGAAATGCCGTTCAGCAGCGTCGCGTTCAGCAGGTCCGTGCGGAACTTGCGGCCGAGAACGCTGGCCTGCTCTGCGCCGGCGAATGGCTTCGCCGCCGCCCAGGCACGGTCAATCGCGGGATGAATGGAGCCGCCCACCGCGCAGCCGATCCAGTTGAGAAAGGAACGCGTCGCCTCGGCATAGACCGCCGCCGGAATGTCGTCGGCCCCGGACCGGACAACGAAATCCGCGAGGATCTGCGTGACGGCGGTGCTGGCGGCAGGGGCGTTCATGGCGTCTCCGGAAAGTTCGTTCGCTACAGCCGCATATCGCGCCTGCCCTTTTATTGTCAACAATCAGAACTCAGAGACATCAATAACGGCCCCGGAATACCTGTTTTGGACAAAAGATTGTGAGTTCAAGATCGAGAAGTGTTGACACTTTTATGGAAGCTGGCATCGTTCACCCATGGAAAGCACATCGTTGCAGCTCGAATCCCTACGCTCCTCGTCGCTGGCCAGCGTGCTGGCGCAGGAACTCGAGCGCGTGGTGCTGGGCGGGGAAATCGGCCCCGGCACGCGGCTGAACGAGAACCAGCTTGCGGTGCGTTTCGGCGTGAGCCGGGGCCCCATCCGCGAGGCCCTGCGTGCGCTCGAAGGGGCGGGGCTTGTCGAATCCGTGCCCAATCGCGGGGTCTTCGTGCGTCGGCTCAGCGTGCGCGAGGTGCGAGAGCTTTATGATGTGCGCGCGGCTCTCTTCGGCCTCGCCGGCCGTCTGATGGCCGAGCGCGCCACGCCTGCTGCGGTCGAGCGCCTGCGCGGGCTGATCCGGGCGATGGAAACCGCGACCGAGACCCGCAATTTCGAGGCCTATTATCCGCTCAATCTCGAATTCCACGGCGCGATCGTCGATGGCTCCGGCAACCGGACACTCGCGCAGCAATATCGGGCCTTCGTGCGCAAGCTGAACCTGTTCCGCGCGCGGAGCCTGGTGCAGGGCGGCGGGCTTGCGGTCTCGAACCGCGAGCATCGCGAGATGTTCTCGGCCATCGAGGCGCGCGATGCGAGCTGGGCGCATGAGGCGCATTGGCGCCATGTCGCCGCCGCGAAGGATCGGCTTCTGGCCGTTATCCGCGCCGAATTGCAGATGGCCGGCGGCGAGGAAGCTTCCGAAAACCGCCCGGAGAGGCGGGGACCCGACAACAACCAGCCAGGAGGGGAAACCCATGGTATCGAGACGTGAATTCGGACGCCTGACTGCGGCGGCGATCGGCGCCGTCGCCCTGCCGGCCATCTCCCGCGCGGCGCCGATGGCCTATCCGCACAAGGTGGTGACGCTCATCACCCATTCGAGCCCCGGTGGCGGCTCGGATGTGTTCCTGCGCGAGATGTCGAAGCATCTCGGCCGGTATATCGACGCGACCTTCGTGGTCGAGAATGTGCAGGGCGGCAGCGGGGCGCGGGCCATTTCCCGCCTCGCGACCGCCAGGCCCGATGGCTCGGTCTTCTATGCGACGACGCCCACCTACATCTTCACCTCGCTGCTCTCGAAGCCGCAGCACTCGTTCCGCGATGTGCAGCCCCTGGTGAATGTCTTCAGCGATGCCGAGGTGGTCTATACCCGCGCCGATGGCCCGTTCAAGACGCTGGCGGATGTGATCGCCCACGCGAAGGAGAAGCGCGGCCGCTGGGGGGCGGCGAACCCCGCCTCGCTGGAACGCCAGGCAGCCGAGCGCCTGAAAGCGGCGGCGGGCGTGAATGCCGCAATCGTCTCGCATGAGGGGGGTGGCGACCTGATGATCAATGTGCTCAACGGCACGCTCGATATCGGCGTTGGTGAAATCCCGGAATTGCGCGCGCAGCTCGAGGCGAAGAAAGTGCGCCTGCTCGCGGTGTTCAACGCCCAAAGGCTGCCGACCCAGCCGGATATTCCCACCGTGAAGGAGAGCGGCTTCGACGTGGTGGTCCAGAAGTTCCGCGGCCTTGCCGGGCCGAAGGGCCTGCCGGCCGATGTGATCGGCATCTGGGAGAAGGCGATCCCGCAGCTTCTGGCGGATGCCGAATACCGGAGGATCTACGCCGCCGAGAGCCTTGTCCCGGATTTCATCCC
>JADCCH010000349.1 GCA_020252865.1 Methylobacterium sp. | reverse complement strand
TGCCCTGCCAGGAGATTTCTCCGGAGAGGCGGCCATATTCGATCTTCGGGCAGCGATTCATGATGACCGTGACGCCCCTGGCCTCGGCCAGCGCCGCCGCAGCATCATTGCGCACGGAAAGCTGCATCCAGATGACCTTCGGCAGCGGATCAAGCTTCAGCGCCTCTTCGGTCACGCCCATGGCTGCTTCCGAATTGCGGAAGATCTCGACCATGTCGACCGGCCCCTCGATCTCCGTGAGGCTCGCCAGGAAGGGCTTGCCGAGGATCAGAGCGCCGGCGCGGCCGGGATTGACCGGGATCACGTCATAGCCGCGCTCCGAAAGATACTTGTAGACGAAATAGGACGGCCGCGAGGGATTGTCGCTTGCGCCCACCAGTGCGATGCGCTTGCAGGTCTTCAGGATCGAGCGGATCAGTTCGTCCGGGTAGACGAGGTCTGCGGGTGTGGCGATGACGGGCATATTCGGGATCATGCCATCAGAATGGGCAGCGCCGCGCGTTTTCGCAAGGGCGGTCGATGCACGGGCACCCTGTGGGTTTGACAAGCCGTGCGCGCGCCGATTTGTCCGGACCGGAACGATTGGCGGGGTGAAGATCATGTTCCGCCATTCACAGGATGCAATCCTGCGGCTCATTTCCAGAAATGCAAATGGAGCGATGATCGCGATTGCCTTCGCCGTTTCGTTCTGCGGAATATGGAATCGAATTTCGAAGCCTTCCATTCCTGGCAGGCAAACAAGGATTCCTCATGCGATCGACCCAATCCCGGGAATGATCGTGAGCGTGCCGTCAAGATCCTCCCGGATCGCCCGGGTGAAGAAGGGAAACAGGAATGGCGCAGGAGCCACGGCTGACGCTGGAAGAGATGGACGCCTATCTCGATGAGGTCTTCCCCGAGGTGCACCATGGGGGGCGCACGCTTTTCCTCGAGGATCTTGGCTATGGCACGTGCCGCGTGCGCATGAAGCACCACCCGAAGAACCTCAGGCCCGGCGGCACCATTTCCGGCCCCGCCATGATGACGCTCGCGGATTACGCGCTCTATGTCGCCGTGCTGAGCGCGGTGGGCAAGGTGCCGCTGGCGGTCACGACCAACCTCTCCATCCACTTCCTGCGCAAGCCGGAGGTTGGTGATCTTGTCAGCGAAACGCGGCTTCTGAAGGCCGGGAAGCGGCTCTGCGTGGGCGAGGTGACGATCTTCTCGGAAGGGGTGGATGAGCCCGTCGCGCATGTCACCGGCACCTATTCCGTGCCGCCCGGGCGTTTTTCTGCATGAGGTAAAATGATACCGTATGTTTCATTGCATTGAAAAAATTGGAAAAAATTTAGAATTGACGCGCTTTCGTGGCCGTTGACCTGGCGGAATCAATGCTTTATCGAAGCTCTGATCCCGGCGCGCTCTCGCGCCGGTTCCTTTTTTCTGATCCGAGGTTTCCATGAGGGCCCTGACATCTGCCACGAAGTCTTTCGTGGCGAAGCCCGCCGAGGTCGAGAAGAAGTGGATCGTGATCGACGGCACCGGCCTCGTGGTCGGCCGCCTCGCCTCGATCATCGCGCTTCGTCTCCGCGGCAAGCACAAAGCCACGTTCACGCCGCATGTGGACATGGGCGACAACGTGATCGTGATCAACGCCGAGAAGGTGGTGTTCACGGGCAACAAGCGCAACGACAAGGTTTACTATCACCATACGGGTTATCCCGGCGGCATCAAGGAGCGCACCGCGCGCTTCATCCTCGATGGCCGCTTCCCGGAGCGCGTGGTGGAGAAGGCCGTGGAGCGCATGCTCCCGCGAGGCCCGCTCGGCCGCAAGCAGCTCGGCAATCTGCGCGTCTACAAGGGCGCGTCTCACCCGCATGATGCGCAAGGCCCCGAGATGCTCGACGTGGCCAGGCTCAACCCGAAGAACACGAGGCACGGCTGATGGCTGAGACCCTTTCCTCTCTCGCCGAACTCGGCGGCGCCACCAGGGGCGTGCAGGCGGAAGCGCCGGTCCATGTCCAGAAGCTCGACAAGCAGGGCCGCGCCTATGCCACCGGCAAGCGCAAGGATGCGGTCGCCCGCGTCTGGATCAAGCCGGGTTCGGGCAAGGTTGTCGTGAATGGCCGCGCGATCGAAGTCTATTTCGCGCGTCCCGTTCTGCGCATGCTGCTGAACCAGCCGCTCGTCGCGGCCGGTCGCGTGGATCAGTATGACGTCACCGTCACGGTGGATGGCGGCGGTCTCTCGGGCCAGGCGGGCGCTGTGCGCCACGGCCTCTCGAAGGCGCTGACCCATTACGAGCCCGAACTCCGCCCGGTGCTCAAGAAGGGCGGCTTCCTGACCCGCGACAGCCGCGTGGTCGAGCGCAAGAAATACGGCAAGGCCAAGGCCCGCCGCAGCTTCCAGTTCTCGAAGCGCTGACGCGCTTTGGACGCCTCGCGACTGCGCGCTTCGGCTCTGCCGTTCTCGAAGCGCTGATTTCGCTGCCAAACACTCGAAAAGCCCCGGTTCGCCGGGGCTTTTTTCGTTTCCGCCTTGGAAG
>JADCCH010000348.1 GCA_020252865.1 Methylobacterium sp. | reverse complement strand
GCCTGAGGAAACATGGCCACCGAGACGACCGGCATCGCGCCGCAGATCACATTCGACGACTTCATGAAGGTGGATATCCGCGTCGGGCGAATCATCGCGGTGGATGCCTTTCCGGAGGCGCGGAAACCTGCCTTCAAGCTGACGATCGATTTCGGGCCGCTGGGCACGCGGCGCTCTTCGGCGCAGATCACGAAACACTACACGCCCGAGACGCTCCTGGGGCGGCAGGTCGCGGCGGTGGTGAATTTCCCGCCGCGCCAGATCGGCAAGTTCATGTCCGAGGTGCTGACACTGGGCTTCCCGGATGAAGAGGGCGAGGTGGTGCTCGTGACACCTGAACGGGACGTCCCGCCTGGCGGGCGATTGTTCTAGAGCGAAATTCGATCTGAATGAATCAGGTCGACCGCTCTGTTTTTTTGTTATTTATCGCATTTTCTTTGACGAACCGGTATCCGCCTGGTCGGAAAATGCTCTAGGCCGTCAACTCTTCTAGGCCGGCACGCGCACCCGCGCCCGCAAGCCGCCGAGCGGGCTTTCTTCCAGCATGACATCGCCGCCATGGCCGCGCGCGATATCTCGCGCGATGGCGAGGCCCAGTCCCGTACCGCCATGGTCCTGGTTGCGGGAGGCATCGAGCCGGAGGAAGGGCTTGAAAGCATCTTCCCGGCTCTCGGCCGGAATGCCGGGGCCATCGTCATCCACGGTGATCGTGAGATATTTCTCATCATGCACGGCGCGGATCTCGATGCGGTCGCCATAGCGCGCGGCATTCGAGACGAGATTGCCGAGAAGGCGCCGGAAGGCCTGCGGGCGCACGCGCACCACCGGATCGCCCTCGATCGCCAGCGTGGTGAAATGCCCCGCGCGCTCGGCGTCCGATTTGAACGTCTCGATCAGCGCGCGGATATCCGTGGGGGACGCGCTCTCCGCCGCCTCGCCGCGCGCGAAGGCCAGGTAGGCCTCGAGCATCCGGCTCATCTCGTCCACATCGCGCTTCATGTCCTCCAATTCGGCGCTTTCCGGCAGGAAGGCGAGCGAAAGGCGGAATCGCGTGAGGATGGTGCGCAGATCGTGGCTCACCCCGTTGAGCATGGTCGTGCGCTGCTCGATGGCACGCTCGATGCGGTTCTTCATTTCCAGGAAGGCGAGGCCCGCCTGCCGCACCTCCTTCGCGCCGCGCGGCCGGAAGATGACGTCACGCCCCTTGCCGAAATCCTCCGCGGCTTCGGCCAATCGCAGGATCGGCCGGATCTGGTTCCGCAGCAGGATGACCGAGACGCCGATCAGCACCAGCGAGGAACCGGCCATCCAGGCCAGGAAGATATGCGAGTTCGAGGCATAGGCCTGACTTCGCCGCGCAATGACGCGCATCACGCTCTGTTCGAGCTGGATCCGGATCTCCACGAGGTTCGAGCGCCCCACCGTATCGATCCAGAACGGCCGGCGGATGCGGCTTTCCAGCTCGACCGTCAGCGACTGGTCGAGAATGTCGAAGAAGGGCTTCTGCAAGGGCGGCGGCAAGGGCTCGGGCGGCAGGAAATCGACATCGAGGGCCAGCCGCTGTTCGGCGATGCTGGAGATGAAGCGCGCCTGTTTCTCGCTGGGGAATTGCTCGTAGATCGCGATCAGCGCCGCGATGTCCTGGCTCAGCGCCTGCGAGAGGCGCGCGGTCACGGCCTGCCAGTGGCGCTCCATGAAGACATAGGCGACCACGGTCTGGAGCAGCACCATCGGCATGATGATGATGAGAAGCGCGCGGGTATAGAGCCCCTTCGGCAGCACCCGGTTCAGCCAGCGGCCGATGCGCGCTTCCAGCCGCATCACGGGCTGGGCGAGATTCTGTACCGGCGCGCTGTTCCAGACCCAGGCCAGAAGCAGCCACAACCAGCCCAGAGGAACGGCGATGACGCGCCAGAACAGGCGCAGGAGGGGCGGCAGCCTGGCCAGAAGCCACAGGAGCGCAGACCAGGCGAAGCGCAGGCCGCTGACGAAACGGCTCATCGGTCGATCACCAGCCGGTAGCCAAGGCCGCGCACGGTTTGCAGATGGACGGGATTGCCGGGATCATCCTCGACCTTCCGGCGCAGGCGGTTGATCTGCACATCGATGGTGCGCTCATTCGCGGCATTGGCGGTTTCCGCCAGCGCCTCGCGCGGAAGGGTCTCGCCATTGGTGGCCGAGAGCAGCCGCAGGATCTCCCGCTCGCGTTCAGAGAGGCGAATCACCTCCTCGCCCCGCCGCAATTCGCCGCGCGCGAGGTGATAGCTGAAGGGGCCGAAGCGCACGCTCTCGGGCTCCTCGGCATTCTTCACGGGCGGCGGCAAGGCCACGCGCCGCAGGATGGAGCTGATCCGCAGCAGCAACTCGCGCGGATCGAAGGGCTTTGTGAGGTAATCATCCACGCCCGATTGCAGGCCGGCGAGCCGGTCCTCGATTTCCGCGCGCGCCGTGAGCATGAGGATGGGAATGGCCGAGGTCTTCCTGAGGTCGCGCGCAAGATCGAGCCCGCTTTCGCCGGGCATCATCACGTCGAGCACGACGAGATCAAAGAGGAGACCCGCCAGCCGGGCACGCGCCTCGCCGGTATTGTCGGCGGTGGAAACACGATAGCCATGGTCGGAAAGAAAGCGCGACAGCAACGTGCGGATGCGATCGTCGTCGTCGACGACGAGGATGTGAGGCGATTCGTCGGAAACCGGGACCTTGCGCATGGCTGGGATTATGCGACGGATCCGGGGCGCAAATAAAGCCGGCGCTCAGGCCTTGTCCGGCGATGCCGGAAGCGGCCGCTCGGGGTCGATCAATTCGGCGAGAAATCGCGCGATCACAGGCCGTGCGGCCGGATCGGTCTTCGCAATGGCCCGCGCGATGCGCCGTCCCTGCATCCGCACGAGCGCCTCGGCCAAGGCCTTTCCCCGCTCGGTCAGATAGAGCCGGCGCTGACGACGATCCTCCGTGCCGGGGCGCTGTTCGATGAACTCGCCGTTCACGAGATCCTTCAGCACGCGCGCGAGGCTTTGCTTGGTGATTTCGAGGATCTCCAGCAACTCCGCCACGGTCAGCCCCTCGTTCCGGTTCACGAAATGCAGCACGCGATGATGCGCGCGGCCGAAACCGTGCTTTTCGAGCAACCGATCCGGTTCGCCCACGAAGTCGCGATAGGCGAAGAAAAGCAGTTCGATCAGCTCGAAATCCGGGCCATCGACAGGCGGCGTGGGCTCGGCGATGGCCAGTTTTCGCTGGAAGGATTGGGCCATGATGTCCGTCGGACGCACCAAAGACGCAGATGGCGGCGCCGGCGCGAGAAATTATGTCAATGTTATTGACATATTTCAGACGGATTGTTACCCGTCAAGCTGTCTTTCGCGCAATGAAAGTTCGTGATCGGGCTTTGTTGTGAGCAAGGAGGGCAAACTCACCCATCGGCTCTGGTATACCAAAGCGATTGCCGCAATAATATTTCAAGATTCGGACAAGGTCCCGAGAAGCATCCGGATCACGCCAAAAGCAACGAGGAAACACTGATCATGTCTGCCACCCCTGCCATCATCCCGTTCGACAAACGCGAGGGCTTCATCTGGATGAACGGGGAAGTTCTCCCCTGGCAGGATGCGAAGGTTCATGTTCTCACCCACGGCCTGCATTACGGCTCGTCGGTTTTCGAGGGCGAGCGCGCCTACAAGGGCAGGATCTTCAAGAGCCGCGAGCATTCCGAGCGCCTGATCGCCTCGGCCAGGATCATGGACATGGAAATCCCCTATTCCATCGAGGAGATCGAGGAAGCCAAGCGCAGGATCGTCGAGCTCAATGGCGGCGGTGACCAGTATGTGCGTCCGGTGGCTTTCCGCGGCTCGGAGATGATGGCCGTCTCGGCCCAGCACAACCGCATCCATGTGGCGGTCGCCACGTGGAACTGGCCATCGATGTTCGACCCGGCGATCAAGATGAAGGGCATCAAGCTCGACATCGCGGAATATCGCCGCCCTGATCCGGCCTGCGCACCGGTTCACGCCAAGGCCGCCGGCCTCTACATGATCTGCACGCTCTCCAAGCATCGCGCCGAGAAGCGCGGCTATGCCGATGCGATGATGCTCGACTGGCAGGGGCGTGTGGCGGAATGCACGGGCGCGAACATCTTCTTCACGAAGGATGGCGCGATCCATACCCCGCTGGCCGATTGCTTCCTCGATGGTATCACCCGCCGCACGGTGATCGACCTCGCGAAGCGCCGCGGCTTCGAGGTGATCGAGCGCCGCATCATGCCGGATGAAATGCCAAGCTTCGTCGAGTGCTTCATCACGGGTTCGGCTGCGGAAGTGACGCCGGTGGCGGAGATCGGCCCCGATCGGTTCACACCGGGCAACATCAGCCGCACGCTGATGGAGGATTATGTGACCGAGGTGGGCGCGAACTGAAGCGCCTCCGACTTTCGGAACACCGGATTACGGAGTGGCACGCCTTTCCACTCCTCCATTCGCACTTTCGACATCCGAGAAGATGGCATGCGTCGGCCGCGCCAGGCTCGGCGCGCGGATCGAGAAGGCCGAGTGGAGCACCGCATTCACGTCTGAAGACTGGAACGGCTTGGTCAGGAAGG
>JADCCH010000347.1 GCA_020252865.1 Methylobacterium sp. | reverse complement strand
CAGCTTCGACAATCGCTTCACGCACAGCCTGCAGATCTTCGCGAACCGCACCGAGCGTGTGCTGAAGGATTCCTTCCTGTCGGGCGGGCCGCCGCCCACGAATTTCCGGACGGATTACGAATTCTGGGGCAACCGCTTCGGCGCGGAATATCAGGGCACCTTGCGGCTCGATCAGTTCGGGAAGCTGATCCTCGGCGGGCGATCCGAGCGCGAGGTCGCGGCCTCGACCAACCAGGATATCGGCCCCTTCCCCGGCCCCCGGAGCAAGGATTTCTCCGGCACGCAGGATACGAATTCCGTGTTCGGCCTCTGGCAATTGCCGGTGGGCGAAAGGCTGATGCTCTCCTTCGGCACGCGCCTTGACCAGGTGAGCGACAGCCGCTCCTTCGCGACCTGGCGCATGACCGGTGCCTATAACCTGCCGGAAACGGGCACGAAACTGCGCGCCAGCGCCGGCACGGGCGCGAAATCGCCAACCCTCTACCAGCGCTTCTCCCCGCTCTATGGCACGCGCAACCTCAGGCCCGAAGACAGCCTCGGGCTCGATGTCGGCATCGATCAGGGCTTCTTCAACAACCGCGTGACCCTTTCGGTGACGGGCTTCCGGAACCGCTTCCGCGACCTGATCGATTTCCAGTTCGCGGGCTGCCCACCGGCACAACCCTTCGGCTGCTATTTCAACGTGGCGCGCGCGAAAACCTCGGGCGTGGAGTTTGCGGGCACATTCATCGCGATCGAGGGCCGGCTCGCGATCACAGGCAGCTACACCTACCTGCATGCGAAGGACCAGCGCACGAATCTCACGCTCGCCCGCCGCGCGCCGCATCAGGGCCGGATCGCGTTGCAGATCACCCCGCGCGAGGGCTGGCTGATCGAGCCATCGGTCATCATGGTTTCGAGCCGCTTCTCGAGCGCGAACGAGACGAACCCGCTGAGGCGCCATGCCCGCTTCGATGTCCATACGGAATATGCGCTGAACAGCACCTACAAGCTGCATGCCCGGTTCGAGAACATCACCAATGCGCGCTATGAGGAGGTGCGGGACTACGGCACCACCGGCCGGGCCTTCTATGGCGGCGTGACCGCGACATGGTGAGGTCGACATGACGAGCGGGAGCGGAGCCACCCTGCCGGCCGGGCCGAAAACGGCCCGCCTCTGGCTGGTTCCCGCCCTTCTGCTGCTCGTCGGCCTGCTGTTTCTCGGCTCGCTCGCCATCGGGCCGGTGCGGCTCTCGGTGCCCGAGTTGCTTGCGGCTCTCTCGGGACGGGGCAAGGAGGCTCACCGCATCATCCTGCTCGAATTGCGCCTGCCGCGCGCGCTCCTTGCCGTGTCGATCGGCTTCATGCTCGGGCTCGCGGGTGCGGCGATGCAGGGCCTGATGCGCAATCCGCTCGCGGCGCCCTCGCTGTTCGGGGCCCCGCAATCCGCGGCCTTCGCGGCTGTGGCGACCATCTCTCTGGGGCTCAATGACACGCTCTCCTGGGGCCTGCCCGTTGCGGCGATCCTCGGGGCGTTCCTGTCGGTGTTCCTCCTCGTGGCGATTGCCGGGCGGAACGCCTCGCTCCTGCTGCTGATTCTTTCGGGCCTCGCCGTCTCGAGCCTCGCCGGCGCGGGAACGGCACTGGCGATGAACCTTGCCGCGAATCCCTTCGCGGCACTGGAAATCGCCTTCTGGCTCATGGGATCGCTGGAGGATCGCTCCATGCGCCACGTTACGCTGGCCCTGCCCTTCATTCTGGTGGCGAGCCTGCTGCTCTCCACCGGGCGCGGTGCCTTCCGGGCGCTGTCGCTGGGCGAGGAAGCCGCCGCGAGCCTGGGCGTGGCGGTGGAGCGCCTGCGCTTCATCGTCATCCTGGGCGTGGCGATCGGCGTCGGCGCCTCGGTCGCGGTGGCGGGCAGCATCGCCTTCATCGGGCTCGTGGCCCCCCATCTCATGCGCCCTCTGGTGAACCACGATCCGGCGCGCCTGTTGCTGCCGGCGGGACTCGCGGGCGCGGCCCTGCTGCTGGCGGCGGATATCGCGGTGCGGATCATCCCTGCGCAGAGCGATATCAAGGTTGGCGTGCTGACCGCGATCATCGGCGTGCCCTTCTTCCTGCTGCTGATCGTCAGGCAGCGCAAAAGCCTCGCGGGAGGCTTGACATGACCGCTCCTGTTCTTGCGGCCGAAGGGCTTTGCGTGGAACTCGGCGGAAAGGCGATCCTTCGGGACCTGTCCGTCGCGTTCGAGGCCGGGCGTTTCGTGGCCTTGCTCGGGCCCAATGGCGCCGGCAAGACCACCGCGCTGAAGGCGCTGGCCGGGCTTGTTCCGGCCCGTGGGCAGATCCGCATCGCGGAAGAACCGCTTGCGCGATTATCCCCGCGGGAACGCGCCAGGCGCATTGCCTATCTGCCCCAGGGCCATGCCGTGCATTGGCCGCTGACCGCGCGCGATGTCGTGGCGCTTGGCCGCTACCCGCATGGCGTGGCCGACCCGACACAGCTCTCGAAGCGCGATGCCGAGGCCGTGGATTGCGCGATGGCGCGCACGGATTGCACCCATCTCGCGCATCAGGCCGTGCAAACGCTGTCGGGTGGGGAACGCGCCCGCGTGATGCTCGCCCGCGTGCTCGCCACCGAAGCCCCGATTCTGCTGGCGGACGAGCCCACTGCCGCGCTCGACCCCCGTCATCAGCTCACGGTGATGGACGACCTCAAGGGCGAGAGCCGGCGCGGCGCGCTGGTCATCGCCGTGACGCATGACATCGCGCTCGCCGCCCGCATGGCCGACGAGATCGTGCTGCTGCATGAAGGGCGGCTCGTGGCGCAGGGATCGCCGGAGACCGTGCTCACCGATGCCAATCTTGCGACGATTTATGGCGTGACCGTCGCGCGGCCGATCATCGACGGGCAGGCAGCACTTGTTCCCTGGGCCTTGTCGTGAGCCCATGCGAGCGCGATCGCGCTTGACCTCGGCCAGGAAACCGCCATCCGATGCCAACGTCAATCTGGACATTCGGGGGCAGGCATGAAAGCGCGCGCGAAACTGATCGAGGGCATGGCCTTTCTGGGAGAGGCCGGCAGCGGCCATTCGATCGTGATGGATGGGTCGCCCGAATCGGGCGGCCGCAATGCCGGCTTCCGGCCCATGGAATTGCTGCTCGTGGGCCTTGCCGGCTGCACCGCCTTCGATGTGGTTCTCATCCTGCGCCGGGGCCGGGAGGAAGTCGCGGATTGCATCGTGGAAGTCTCGGCCGAGCGGGCGCCGGAAGACCCGAAGGTTTTTACGAAGATTCATCTCGATTACCGCGTGAAGGGCAGGAACCTCGACGAGGCCAAGGTGAAACGGGCAGTCGAACTCTCGAAGGAGAAATACTGCTCGGCCTCGATCATGCTCGGCAAGACCGCCGAGATGACCTATGCCTACACGTTCGAGCCTGCGTGATGTGGGCGCTGATCTCCCGCGAGGCGCTTAAAGGCCGCATGGGCCAGGCCGGGCTCTTGCTGGTCGATCTCCGCCTCGCGGCGGATGGTGGGCGCGAGAGCTACCTCGCCGGCCATGTGCCGGGCGCGGTTTATTCGGATTATGCCGGCGATGGCTGGCGGCGAAAGTTGGGAAACGCGCCAGGCCTGCTACCGGATGCGGCGCATCTCGCTGGCCTGTTCGGCAAGCTGGGCATCACGCCGAAAACGGAAGTGGTGCTGATCCCCGTCGGTTCCTCGGCGAATGATCTGGCCGCTTCCGCGCGCGCCTTCTGGACATTGAAACAGGCGGGACACCGCGCGGTTTCCATCCTGGATGGCGGGACGCAGGGCTGGTTGAAGGCCGGATGGCCGATCGAAACCGGCGAGAATGCGCCGCGAGCCGCCCCGCCTTATCCGCTCGCTCCGCAAGCGGGCCTGCGCCGCACGGGCAAGGATGTCGAGGCGGCCCTGGAAGCGCATTCCGCCTCGCTCGTCGATGCGCGATCCCTAAGTTTCTTCAAGGGGCTGGAGAAAGCTTCGGAGGCGAAGCGCGCGGGCCGCATTCCCGGTGCGCTCAGCGCGGATCATGCGCGCGCCTTCGACAATGCCACGGGCAGCCTGATGCCGGCGGAGAAACTCGCCGCGCTCTATGCGGAAGTGCCGCCCGGCCCGGTCAT
>JADCCH010000346.1 GCA_020252865.1 Methylobacterium sp. | reverse complement strand
TTTCCGCACGCCCGGCTCGCCATGGCTGGCGAACAAACCCATTCCGTTCGAGGCCTTTCTCGCGAGCGCCGAGGCCCGTCGCGAGGCCTGGCGGCGCAAGTTCACGATGGATGACAGCTTTGCGGGCGCGAAACCCTCGCCGGTGCATCGCCTTCTTGCACAATTCTTGCGCGAGGGCAGGGCGATCGGCCTCGTCACGCAGAACATCGACGGCCTGCATCAGGAGGCGGGGACGCCGGCGGAGAAACTGGTGGAACTCCACGGCAACGGCACCTATGCCACGTGCCTCGATTGCGGGATGCGCCACGAACTGCATGTGATCCGCCCGGTATTCGAGGCCACGGGACGCGCGCCGCGCTGCGAGGATTGTGACGGGCCGGTGAAGAGCGCGACCATCTCCTTCGGCCAGCGCATGCCCGAAGCCGCGATGCGGCAGGCCGACCGATGGTCGCGGGAATCCGATCTGTTCCTCGTCATCGGCTCCTCGCTCATGGTGCATCCCGCCGCGCAACTGCCACTCGTGGCAAAGGCGAATGGCGCCGCGCTGGTCATCGTCAATCGCGAGCGGACCCCGCTTGATCCGGCCGCGGATCTCGTCGTGCGTGGCGAAATCGGCGAGGCCTTTGCCGGCCTTTCGGTCCAGGGGCCAGGAGACCGGGACCCTGTCCCCGCCGGCCTGTGAAATGCCGCGCGAAAGGGGATTGCGAAAGCCATCCCAATCAATGTTATGGTTAATACCTCAGTAACAAAGATTCGTCGTGCGTCGGCTGTCCCAATCGGGAGCGACGCCGACAGAAAACGCGGGTCGGACACGTCATGGGTGACGATTTCGGAGCCAAAGCATTCGGGAACCGCTTCATGGTTCCAACCCTCGGTCGCGATGCCGAGGGGCGCCTGGACGATCAGCCGCTCGACCTTGTCGAGATTTCCGGCTCGATCAAATGGTTCGATGTCTCCAAGGGATTCGGGTTCATCGTGCCGGATAGCGGCCTGGCCGATGTGCTCCTGCACGTCTCCTGTCTCCGGCGCGACGGCTACCAGACTGCGCCCGAAGGGGCGCGGATCGTGGTCGAAGCCATCGAGCGTCCGCGCGGTTACCAGGCCTTCCGCATCCTCTCCATGGATCTTTCCACCGCTGTCCACCCCTCGCAATTGCCGCCCGCGCGCACCCATGTGCAGGTGACGGCGACGAGCGGGCTCGAAAAGGCAGAGGTGAAGTGGTTCAACCGGCTGCGCGGCTTCGGCTTCGTTTCGCGCGGGGAGGGGACGGAGGATATCTTCGTCCATATGGAAACTTTGCGCCGGACCGGCGTCGCCGAACTCGTTCCGGGTGATGTGGTCTATGTCCGCTTCGGCAAGGGCCCCAAGGGCCTGATGGCTTCCGAAATCCGGCTGGGTGACGAGGGCGATCCGCCGAACTCGCATTGAAGGGGCCGCGGGCCGGTTGATTCCCGCCGCGGAACATCCCATAGCGCCTCGCATGGCCGCGTGACGCGGTCGAGCCCTGACGAGTATTGCGATGCCCGGCGAATCCAAGCCTTCCGGTCTCACACGTGGCCGCCTGTTCCTGATCCTCTTCGTGGGCTTCATGCTCTCGGTGGCGGGCATTTCGGTTTTTACGAACCTCACCCGCATGGCCGAGCGCGATGCCGCGCGCGCCCAGCAGGCCGAGGGCGGCATCCGGCTCGAACCGCTCACCATCGATTCCGGCGGCAAGCGCCACAATTTCCGCATCGAGATGGCCCGCACGGATGCTGATCGCGCGAGGGGGCTGATGTTCCGGCAATCCATGCCGGCGGATCAGGGCATGCTCTTCGATTTCGAACGCGACCAGATGGTTTCGATGTGGATGCGCAACACCTTTATTCCGCTCGACATGCTCTTCATCTTCGCGGATGGGCGCATCCATCGGATCGAGCAGCGCACGGAAGTCGAGAGCGAGCGCACCATTTCCTCCGGCGTGCCGGTGCGCGCCGTGCTCGAATTGAATGCCGGCACGGCCGAGCGTCTGGGTATCAGGCCCGGCGATCGGGTCGTGCACCCGATGTTCCGGTGAGGCGGACACGGTTTTCGATGCCTTGCCCGTGCCACGAACAAGTGGTAGCGGCTCTTGAATTCGGGGTATAGCGCAGTCTGGTAGCGCGGTAGTTTTGGGTACTACAGGTCACAGGTTCGAATCCTGTTGCCCCGACCAGTCTCTCTTCACTCGACAGTCGTGAATTTCCGCACCATCACACCTGCCTCGGCAAACATCGCGGCGGCAGCCTCGAATTCCTCCGGTGGCATCGAGGTCATCCCATCGCCGATCACCACGCAGGCCATGCCGGCATGAATGATCGAACGGGCGCAGGCGCTGCAGGGGTGGTGCGTGACATAAATCGTGCAGCCCCTCGTCGATATGCCTTCACGCGCGGCGAAGGCCACGATGTTCTGCTCGGCATGCGAGGCGAAGAGATATTTCCGCGGCCGTTCGAAGCGGTCCGGACTGTCGACAACGCCTCGTGGAGGGCCATTGTAACCCGTCAGCCGAACTTCTCCATCGGGTCCTATCAGTGCCGCGCCCACCTGCGTCGGGTCTTTCGAGCGCGTTGCGGCGTGGCGGGCAAAACCCATGAGGTAGATCTCGAGGCTCGGGCGATCGGCCATGCTTGTCTCCCCGTCCACCCCATCCGTGTCAGGGGCGGGGAGGGCTGTCAATCTGCGCTTCACCAGCGACCAAGGCCGCGGTTGCCTCGTTCAGAAAGTGCCAGTATCACGAGCCGAAAGCGGGGCGCCTCCCGCCTGATCCCCCGCCCTGGAGACCACCGATGACGGCCCGCATTTCCCGTCCTG
>JADCCH010000345.1 GCA_020252865.1 Methylobacterium sp. | reverse complement strand
CTCTTCCCTCATCGGCAACCTGCGCGTAAACTTGAACAGAATTCCGGATCGCGCGGGGGGTCGCGCAGGCGAAACACCATGCGCTGGCCCTTGGAAAACCGCCTCGAAACCCGGCTCGATCTGCCGCGCCGCCTGCGCCGCGGCCGCAAGGCGGAATGGGCGCGCAAGCTGATGCGCGAGAACCGCCTGACGGTGGAAGACCTGATCTGGCCGGTTTTCATCACCGAAGGCACGGGCGTGACCGAAGCGATCGCGACCATGCCCGGCGTCAACCGCTATTCGATGGACCAGGCCGTGGAACAGGCGCGCGAGGCCGCGAGCCTTGGCATTCCGGCGCTCGCGCTCTTCCCGAATACGCCGTCGCATCTGCGCGACGAAACCGGCAGCGAGGCCCTGAATCCCGACAACCTGATCTGCCGCGCCATCCGCGCCATCAAGGCCGCCGTGCCGGAGATCGGGATCATCACCGATGTCGCGCTCGACCCCTATACGAGCCACGGGCATGACGGTCTCCTGGCCGAGGGGCGTATCCTGAACGACGAGACGGTCGCGATGCTCGTGCGGCAGGCGCTGATCCAGGCGGATGCCGGCGCGGATGTCATCGCGCCTTCGGACATGATGGATGGCCGCGTCGCCGCCATCCGCGAGGCGCTCGATGCCGCGGGCTTCGCCGATGTCTCGATCATGGCCTATGCGGCGAAATATGCCTCGGCCTTCTATGGCCCGTTCCGCGATGCGGTGGGCTCCTCCGGCACGCTGAAGGGCGACAAGAAAACCTACCAGATGGACCCGGCCAATGCGGTCGAGGCCCTTCGCGAGGTGGAACTCGATCTCGCCGAGGGCGCGGATTACGTCATGGTGAAGCCGGGCATGCCGTATCTCGACATCATCACCCGCGTGAAGGACCATTTCGGCGTTCCGACCTTCGCCTACCAGGTCTCCGGCGAATACGCGATGATCATGGCCGCGGCCGAGCGGGGCATGCTCGATGGCGAGAAGGCGATGCTTGAAACGCTGCTCGCCTTCAAGCGCGCGGGCTGCGACGGTATCCTCACCTATTTCGCACCGCGCGTGGCGCGCCTGCTCGCCAGCCGGGATTGAGCGGCTGAACTGCGCGGAAATCCGGACTTGCCAAAGCCCGGTCCCTTCCCTCACCTCGGCGCCATGCCGCTTCGGGCCGTCTTGTCGCGCCTTGCCGCGCTGGCTTTTCTCACGCTCACGGCCGCCTGCGCGGGCTCGCTGGATGCTGAGCAGAGCCGCCTGTGCCGGATGCTGCTTCCGGCGCTTTTCGCGCAGGATGACGGCATCACCGTGATTGACAGCGAGGCCGCGGGCGGTCGCATGGTCCATATCACCTTTCGGGCCGGCGGCAGGGATGCGCAAGAGCGCCTGTTGACCTGCCGGTTCGGTGGCGCGGGTTATTCCGCCGCCAAACGCGATCTCGTCGCGGTCCTGATCGATGGCGTCGGCCTTGGCGAAACGCAACTCTGGTTCCTGAAGGAGCGCTGGCTCGAATCGCAGGTCTCGGTGATGTCCGATCCGGGACCACCGGGGCGCGGCGATGGCCTCTTGGAACTGCCTTCGCGCGAGCTGGCCACGGCACTGCAATATGCGCTGGGCGGCCTGCCGCGCCTCACGCTGCTGGCCTTGCTCGCCCTTGCGACCGCGCTGATCTACGGGTTGATCGGGCGCATCAATCTCGCCTTCGGGGAATTCGCAGCCATGGGTGGAATGGTCGCCAGCCTCGCGATCCTGTTGCTGGCGGCCCTGTTTCCGCGCGCGGGCCTCGCGATAGAACCCGCGGCGTTGCTGGTCACCCTGGGCACCATCGCGCTTTGGGGAATCGTCGTGGGAAAGCGCGTCCTCCATCCGCTGGCGCAACGCAGGGGTCAGGCGATTCTCGTCGCGGGTGTCGGCATGATGGTCGCGGTGCCGGAAGGTCTTCGCCTCGCGCAGGGTGCGCGGAACACCTGGCTTCCGCCCGTGGGTGAAGGCAGTTTCGTGCTGGCATCCGGCGGTGGCTTCGAGGTGATGGTCAGCATGCGCGTGCTGGGCGTGGTGGCGATGAACCTGCTCGCCATCGCTCTTCTGCTCCTCGCCATGCGCAGCAGCCGCTTCGGCCGTTCCTGGCGAGCCATCGCGGATGACCCGGAAGCGGCCGAACTGCTGGGGCTCGACCCGCGCCGGACATTGATCCGGTCGAGCCTGATCGCGACCGCACTCGCCGGCCTCGCGGGTGCCTCGGTGATGCTGCTCCATGGCGGCATCACCTTTTCTTCCGGCACGATGATGGGCCTCGCCGGTCTGATGGCTGCGATCCTCGGCGGGGTGGGATCGCTCGGCGGCGCGGTGCTCGCCGGCGCGCTGATCGGCGTGATGCAGACGCTCTGGATGGTTTTTCACGCCATCGAGCACTGGGAGCTGGCGTCTTTCACGCTTTTGACCGCTTTTTTGGTGCTGAAACCCGGGGGCTTTTTCGGCTATTCGGAGGGACCCGAGCGGCGCTTCTGAACGCCGCAGGGACAAAAGGGTCGAATCCGCATGCCGAACACCCCCGCTCACTGGCCGGATCTTGCGGGCATCGAAGCCGCCGCTGCCCTTCTGAAGGGTCAGATCATCCGCACACCATGTCTTGCGGCCCCGCGTCTCTCGGCGCTGACGGGCGCCGATTGCGTGGTGAAGTTCGAGAATATGCAGGTCACCGGCTCCTTCAAGGAGCGCGGGGCCTATGTGAAGATGTCCCGCCTCGATACCGAAGCCCGAAAGAAGGGCGTCATCGCCATGTCGGCCGGCAACCATGCGCAGGCCGTGGCCTATCACGCGCAGCGTCTGGGCATTCCCGCGACCATCGTGATGCCCGAGGCGACCCCGCAGGTGAAGGTGGAGAACACCGCCCGCTTCGGTGCGGAAGTGATTCTCAAGGGCGAGACACTGGCCGAAAGCCAGGCCGAGGTGGAGCGACTCATCGCTGAACGCGGGCTGGTGCTCGTGCATCCCTATGACGACCCCGATATCGTGGCCGGACAGGGCACGATCGGCCTCGAAATGCTGGCCGATTTCCCCGATCTCGATTGCATCCTCGTGCCCATGGGCGGTGGCGGGCTGATCTCCGGCGTCGCAATCGCGGCAAAGGCGCTGAGGCCCGGAATCGAGATCGTCGGCGTGGAGGTCGCGAGCTACCCCTCTTTCCACAACGCGATGACGGGTTCGAGCCTCTCCATCGGCGGCCCCACGCTGGCCGAGGGCATCGCGGTGAAACATGTCGGCAAGCTCACGCTCGAGATCGCGAAACACCTCGTCAACGGACCCATCCTCGTGCCCGAGAGCGCAGTGGAACGCGCGGTCGATGCCTTCGCGAACCATCAGCGCTCCATGGCCGAGGGCGCGGGCGCGGCAGGTCTTGCCGCATTGCTGCACGAGCCCCGACGCTTCAAGGGCCGCAAGGTGGGGCTGATCCTCTGCGGCGGGAACATCGATGCCCGCATCCTCGCATCCATCATGGTGCGGGAACTCGAGCGCAAGCAACGGATCATCTCCTTCCGCCTCACCTCCGACGACCGGCCCGGCTTCCTCGGTCGCGTGGCGACGAAACTCGGCGAACTGGGCGCGAACATCCTCGAAGTGACCCATCGTCGCACCTTTCTCTCGGTCCCGGCCAGGGGCGTTTCACTGGATGTGACGGTAGAGACGCGCGGTGAGCCGCATGCGGCCGAAATCTTCGACGCTTTGACCGCGGAAGGGCTTAATCCGCAGCGGATCGACCCCAATGGCGTGGTGAT
>JADCCH010000344.1 GCA_020252865.1 Methylobacterium sp. | reverse complement strand
TCTCGGTCAGGCCCAGATCATCACCGCGCTCACCTCCAACAACGGCGACATCGCCGGAGTCTGGGCGCCCAACACCTACACGCTCGAGGATCGGGCGGGCGCGAAGTATCTGTGCTCCGGCGCTGACGCGGGCGCCATCGTCCCCGGCGCGCTGGTCGTGCGGGCAGATTTCGCCAAGGAGCGCCCGGACGACGTGGCGAAGTTCCTGGCAGTTTTCCTGCGCGGCTGGTCGTGGGCCAGGGCGAACCCGGAGGAGGCGCGCAAGCTCGCGCTCGACTTCTACAAGCAGGGCGGCCTCGAGGTGACGTCGCGCGCGATGGACCAGGAATTCGCGCTGCGGCCGACCTTCGGCCTCGACGAGCAGCTCAAGCTCATGAGCCGGGCGAATGGCGCCTCGGCCGTGGACGGCTGGTTCAGCGAGATCGGCCAGTTCATCACCGGTGTGGGCACGATTCCCTCCAATCCGGACGCGAAGAACTACATCACCGACGAATTCATGAATCGTGTCGCGTCTGATCCGAAGCTCCGGGCCTTCGCCACCGAGTTCGACAAAAGGTGAAGCTATCCTCACGTCACGCATTCCCCCCGTGCAGGGCCTTCGCGCTCTGTCCGGCCACCACGATATGCAAACCTGCCACGGGACAGCGACCATGACGATCACGATGCTCAAGACGGCGACCAAGACCCCCGATACGGAAACCGGCGCGGCGCGCGAGGTCGTCACCGAGATGCTGGCCGCCATCGAGGCGGGCGGCGAGCAGGCCGTGCGTGACTATGCGGCCAAGCTGGACAAGTGGTCCGGCCCGATCGTCCTTGAACAGGCCACGATCGCCGAGCGCACGAAGGATGTGCCCCAGTCGGTCAGGGACGACATCGCCTTCGCCGCGGGGCAGGTGCGCGCCTTCGCGCTCGCCCAACGCGACTCGGTCCGGGATTTCTCGCTGGAGCTGTCGCCGGGTCTGACCATCGGCCAGAAGCTCGTGCCGGTGAACACCGCCGGCTGCTACGTGCCCACCGGCCGCTACGCGCACATCGCTTCGGCCTACATGTCCATCGCCACCGCGAAGGCGGCGGGCGTGAGGACGGTGATCGCCTGTTCCGCGCCGTTCCGCGGCGAGTCGATCCACCCACACGTGCTGCACGCCATGACAGTGGCTGGGGCCGACATGATCATGTGCCTTGGCGGCGTGCAGGCCATTGCCGCGATGACGTTCGGCCTGTTCACGGGCAAGCCGGCCGACATCATCGTCGGGCCCGGGAACAAGTTCGTGGCCGAGGCCAAGCGCATGCTGTTCGGCAAGGTCGGCATCGACGTCTTTGCCGGCCCCTCCGAGGTCGCCGTCATCGCAGATGCGGCCGCCGATCCCCTGATCGTCGCCACCGATCTCGTCGGGCAGGCCGAGCACGGCCACGAGAGCCCCGCCCGGCTGATCACGAATTCGCGCAAGCTCGCCGACGAGGTCGTCCGCCTCATGCCGCAACTGATCGACGCCCTGCCGCCCACCGCGCGCGACGCCGCCGGCGCCGCCTGGCGCGACTATGGCGAGATCGTCTTGTGCGACACGCGCGAGGAGATGGTCCGCGTCTCCGACGATTACGCCAGCGAACATCTCGAGGTGCACTGCGCCGATCTCGGCTGGTGGCACGAGAACCTCACGAATTACGGCTCGCTGTTCCTCGGCGAGGAGACCAACGTCGCCTTCGGCGACAAGGTGTCGGGTCCCAACCACATCCTGCCCACGAAGTTCGCCGCCCGGTACTCGGCCGGCCTGTCGGTGCACAAGTTCCTGAAACCCCTGACCTGGCAGAAGATGGACCGCGAGGCCTGCAAGCGCGTCGCGCCGGTCTCCGCTCGCATCTCGCGGCTGGAAGGGATGGAGGCGCACGCCCGCACCTCGGATGTCCGGATGACGAAATACGCGCCGGGCTCGAACGTCGATCTCGGCAAGCCGGTCGAAGCGTGATGACCTTTCGTCTCTCCGATCTGTTCGACCTTACGGGGCGCACGGCGCTCGTGACCGGCGGCAACAGCGGCATCGGTCTGGCGATGGCGCGTGCGCTCGGACTGGCCGGCTCCAGATTGATCCTTGTCGCGCGCCGGGCCGACGCGTTGGAGCACGCGGCGCGGGACCTTGCGGGCGCGGGCATCGAGGCCGAGGCGATCGCGGCCGATCTCGCCGATCCCGGCTGCGGCGCGCGGATCGGCGCGGCCTGCGTCGAACGCCAGCGCAAGGTCGACATCCTCGTCAACGCGGCGGGCATGAATCTGCGCCAGCCGTTCCAGGAGGTCGGCGCGGAAGACTTCGACCTGCACATGGCCGTACATCTTCGCGCGCCGTTCCTGCTCACCCAGGCGCTGGCGCCGGGCATGGCGGAACGGGGGTTCGGCCGCATCCTCAACATCGCCTCGCTGCAGAGCTATCGCGCCTTCGCTGACAGCGCGCCTTACGGCGCGGCCAAGGGCGGGGTCGTGCAGCTCACCCGCGCCATCGCCGAGGCCTGGTCCCGCCACGGCGTCACCTGCAACGCCATCGCGCCCGGGTTCTTTCCCACGCCGCTGACCGCGCCGGTTTTCGTCGATCCGCAGCGCGTCCAGCGCAACGCCGCGCAGACGGCGATCGGGCGCAACGGCGAGCTCGACGATCTCATCGGCGCGACGGTGTTCCTGGCCTCCAAGGCCTCCGCCTACGTCACGGGCCAGACGCTCGCGGTGGATGGCGGCTTCACGGCGAAATAGGCATCGGCATGAAAGCGCTCGTCTACACCGCGCCTCACGCGCTCGCGTACCGCGACGAACCCGACCCCGTCGCCAAACCCGGCGAACTGCTCGTGAAGATAGAGGCGGTCGGCATCTGCGGCTCGGACATGCACGCCTATCACGGCCATGACAGCCGCCGGCCGCCGCCGCTCGTTCTTGGCCACGAGGCCGCGGGCCGCATCCTCGGGGGCCCGCGCGACGGCGAGCGCGTCACCATCAATCCGCTGGTCGTCGATCCCGCCTGCCCCGATGCGCGGGAGGGACGCTGGCACCTCTCGCCGACGCGCCAGATCATATCCATGCCGCCGCGCCCCGGCGCCTTCGCGGAGTACGTCACGATCCCGGAGGGCAACCTCATCGCCGTTCCCGACGGCCTGCCCATCGCCCACGCGGCCCTCGCCGAGCCCATCGCGGTGTCCTGGCATGCGGTCCGGCTGGGCATGCAGAAGCTTCATCTGCCGCTCGCCGCGGCCCGCGTCGTGATCCTCGGCGGGGGTGCCATCGGGCTCGCGGCGGCCATCGTGGCGCGGCTGTTCGGCGCGGGCGAGATCCTGATCTGCGAGGCCAATCCCCTGCGCAAGGCGGCGATCACGCGGACCGAGGGCTTCGCCACCTATGCGCCGGGCGACGGGTTCTCGCCCGCCGACAATTCCATCGACCTCGTGATCGATGCGGTCGGAGCGGGCGCGACGCGCGCGGCGGCCTGTGCCATGGTCCGGCCCGGCGGTGTCATCGTGCATCTCGGGCTCCTGCCGGGGCATGAGGGCCTCGACATCCGCAAGATCACCCTTCAGGAGATCACCCTCACCGGCTCCTATTGCTACACGCCGCAGGACTTCATCCATTGCGTGGACGCGCTGGCTGCCGGCCGCCTCGGGGGGTTGGGCTGGATCGAGATGCGGCCCCTGCGCGAGGGCGCCGCCGCCTTCGCCGACATCGACGCGGGCAGGGCGATCGCCGCCAAGATCGTGCTGCTGCCCGCCGGCTGAGGGGCTTGTCGCGTTTCCCATGCGGGGTGCCGCCGGCGCCATCCTGCCTGAGCAGAACGATGAATGGGCCGTCCGGCGGGCCCGTTCCAAGACACTGGGAACCATCGCGCCGATGAGCTGCAAGCCCCTCGTCAGCATGTCCGCTGCGGCAGCATGACAACTGCTCGACCTTCTCCGTCGGCAGGTCCGCGGTGATCAGATGCTCCACCACGCATTGGGGCATCACCGCCAATGTCAAGGAGTGGCGGCAGCCATGAGACAGGCATCGGTCATGTGCCCGGCCTGTTGACGCGGTTTGCCGGATCAGCAACCGGGCTTTCCGAACCCGGCATGAAGACGGCGCACTGGCCTGGCGAGGAACGAAAAACCTCTGAACCTTGAAACGCCTTACGGTTCTACCTTCCGCCCCAATGAAAGCGTGTCGCTCGAAAGCACATTGCTCAAGACATCGAGATCGATGTGGGGCTGGATGAGCTTGCGAAAGGCCTTTTCCACCTGCTGGAATTCTTCGGCACAGCTTTCCGCTCGATCGGCGGGCAAGGCGCCGCGTTCAACGGCTTCCTTGAACAGAGCAGGATTTGCGCCATAGGCGAGGCAGAGCGTGTTGTACATCCGCTGCAATGGCAGACTGTGCACATCGGCGTGCTGCTTGTGATCGACGATGCGAAGCCTCTTGCGCTGGAGGACCGAGAAATCGCGGACGCCCGCTTCGTTCAGGTAGATGTAGATGATGCCTGCGATGAGTTGGGGCGTATCCTGCCGACCAAGGCTCAGCAGCATATAGGCTGCGAACTGATCGGCCGCATCCTCTTCCCGGCCAAAGATGGGGATGTCGAGATAATCGAACAGGGCATGTCCGGCCTCGTGCAGGAACACATCAATCATGGCGCCCATGATCGCGTGGTGCTCACTCACCCATTCCGGGCGCTTCCAGCTTGCGGCACTTTCGAACACATATTCGATGTATTCATAACAGACCGTGACGGAATCCAGTTCGAACCAGGCATTGATCTCGCCATCACAACCCGCCGTGCGGATGGTCAGCGGCCGCGGCAGGCGAAAAGGGGACAGGAGCATCTGGATTCGTTCGAGGGCACCCTTCTGCTTCAGCCTCTCGTGAAGGGCCTGATGCGCAGGGTTGGACGGCGCGCGGTAATCGATCAGGATCTGATTGGCTTCCGACGCTTGCGCCAGAGAGACGCCTGCGAAAAAAGAGATGCCAGCCAGCAGTACCATGATGCGCGCGAGCCTGCCCATGCCGGTCATGTTGCGCTCCCTCCTGCTTCGGGGATCAAAGGTAGACGAGCGACGATAATCATCAAGGCAAAACTGCCAAAAGGGTTCGTATCCAAAGGAGAAGCCGGTCGCTGCCTGATCGTCCCTTCCGGGAAATTCGAAGTTCCCCCTTTTCCCGTGTCGACCGAGGAGCGAATTGACACTGCCGCGCCTACCGATACCTTGATCGGACGGCATCCTTCGGTTAGGTGCTGTCCTGGGGCAATCCCGAAGTGTTGTTCATGGTCTGCCCCTTGCAGCATTCCCGCCTGCGGCGCCGGGTGGCGAAGCGCGCGCCGCAAGATAGTGCTTCCCAATCCGCTATGGGCAGCCCGCTGCCAACCGGGCACCGAACGAGGCCCGCCAACGAGAGTTAGGGGGATCATGTGGGAGCTTGCTGAGTTCAGACATGGGGTCGCGCCAGGCTGGGATGTCAATGGGAAATCGGGGTCAAGTATTTGTCGCTGAAGACTGATACCCACCGCGTCATGATGCTGCCGTCGTTTTCAGGTGCAGGCCTGATGATTGGCACGCTATTCTTCGCCGCATCGTTGACTCCGAGCCTGGTGCCGCGATCGCCCGTCATCCAGGGGCTGCTGGGCGGCTTCTGCTTGGCTGCCGGCTACGGGGCGGGGGTTCTTCTCCGCAGCCTCTGGCTTTGGCTTGAATTGCCGGTTGTCGAGGGGCGGGTCCGTGCGTTCGGCAATGGGCTGGCGATCCTTGCCTGCACCGGTGCGTGCGCATTGGCATTATGGTGGGCCTCTGGATGGCAGAACCGGCTCCGAGCCCTGATGGACATGCCGCCCGTGGATGGCGGCGGTTCCCTTTTCATCGCGGGGCTTGCCTTCGGTTTGTTCCTTGTGCTGCTTCTGATCGGGCGATTGATCCGGTTTACGGCGCAAAGCCTGACATTCCGCCTTGGAGGCCTTGTTCCGGGCCCGCAGGCGGCCTTGTTCGGTATCGCACTCACCGCGGCACTTTTCTGGATGATCGGGAACGGCGTGCTCGCCGCCAGCGCCCTGCGACTGCTCGACGCTTCCTACCAGAAGCTCAATGCGCTCTTCGAGGAAGCGAGTCCGCAGCCAACGGAGGCCAACAAGACCGGAGGCCCCGGTTCGCTGGTTGCCTGGCTTGGCCTGGGGCGTGCCGGGCGGGAATTTGTTTCCTCCGGCCCGAATGCCATGCGGATTTCCGAGCTTTCAGGTTTGACTGCGCGCGAACCTTTGCGGGTCTATGTCGGGCTCAATTCAGCTGAAAATCCCGTTGCGCGCGCGGAACTGGCGCTGGCCGAGCTGATCCGCATCGGGGCATTTGACAGGGCGAACCTCGTCATTGTCACGCCCACCGGCACAGGCTGGGTCGATCCAGAGAGCCAGACCGCACTTGAGCATGTTCTACGCGGTGATGTCGCGACTGTTTCAGTGCAGTATTCCTATCTGGCGAGCTGGATTGCGCTGCTGACCGAGCCGGCCTATGGCGTGGAGACGGCACGCGCCGTGTTTGCTGCCATTTACGGGCACTGGACGCGCTTACCGAGCAAGAGCCGCCCCCGCCTTTTCCTTCATGGCCTGAGCCTTGGTGCCTTTAATTCCGATCTCAGTCATGATCTCCATCAGGTGATCGCCGATCCCTATGCGGGTGCCTTGTGGGCCGGTCCGCCCTTCGCGAGCCAGACTTGGCGCAACATCACCGCGAACCGGAATGCCGGAAGTCCAGCCTGGCTGCCGCGGTTCCGCGATGGTTCCGTCATCCGCTTCACCGCCCAACAGAACCATCTCGGCGATTCCCATAAGCCCTGGGGACCGTATCGCATCATCTTCCTGCAATATGCGAGCGATGCGATTGTCTTCTACGATCCGCGTTCACTCTGGCGACGCCCCGCATGGATGGCGCAGCCGATGGGACCGGATGTTTCACCCGATTTCGTATGGATCCCGATCGTTACGTTCCTCCAGCTGACATTCGACGTGATGCTTGCCACCCTGCCGCCGAAAGGCCACGGGCATGTGTATGCTTTTCCGCATTACGTCGATGCATGGGCATCGCTCACCGACGCGCCGGGCTGGACAGCCCAAGGCCTCGAAAGGCTGAAGCGAAGCGGCCCGTAAGGCGGAACGCTCCATTGAAACTCCGTCGGCTGGCACGGGTGCCTTCAAGCGGATGAAGCCGCGGGAGATCTTGCGGCGGGGACGAACTGACGTAAGCGCCCGGCGAATTGGTCTTTTGGATTGCCCGCGAGCACCTGAAGTGACGTCACTGATTCCGGGTTTGGCGAGGTCGCAAGGTTTCGGATGGGCCGGACGAGGATGCTGAGGGGGGGTGAGGGTCCTGGCCGGCCGGAGGATCAGAAGCGCGCAGTCCTCTTCGAGGTTGCGACGCCTGGTCCGAGTGCTCCTGCCGGTGACGAGGGTCCCGGCAGTCGAGGAACCATTGCGATCTGACTGGTCAGGCGGGTGCGAGGAGACCAGCAGAGCCATCCGTGGCTGCAAGATCGAGTTCCGCTGCGAGGTTGGCCGCTGGCTGAACAATCGTGTCGAGAATTCGCTTCGCGGACCTTCGGTTCAATCGGGAACGATACCCGACATCCAGGCCGGGGCAGGGGACCTTTCAAGGCTTTTCTGGTCTGTCCGGCAGCACCGTTAGAGCGAAATTCGATCTGAATGAATCAGATCGACCGCTCTCTGTTTTTGTGATTGATCGAAGAAAATGCTCTAGGTTGTTTCTGAGGCTGGAGCATTCGCATCCACGCCGCCCGATGCGGCGATGATGAGAGACCAGAGTCCGTCACGCCCTTCTGCCGTAGCGGCCCGGGCGAGTTCCGCTCGCCAATAGAACTCGTCACCGAAGTCATTCCGCCACTGCCAGAGCCGCCGCGTCATATGGTGCAAGTTGAAGTCCAGTGTGACCCCGATCGCAGCATGGACCTCATGGGCGATGGCTGCCACACGGCCGGCGGCCGCCGAACTACGCGCCTTCGCGACAGCAACAGCCAGGTGACCCTCGTTTCGGTCCAAGGCCCGGGCAGCCCCCATGGCCGTTGCTGTCGAGGCCGCTGCCTCATTGCCGAGTTCCGCAACGAGTTGCTGGATGGCTTGAAAACGGCCAATGGGCCGACCGAACTGAACGCGCGTGTTGGCGTAGGTGACCGTGTCCGCGAGTACCCGCTCGATCGCCCCGGTAATCTGCAGCGAACGCAGGAGGGCACCGGCAAGCGTCACGGCACCACGCTCGGCAGGTGCCAGCCGCACCTCGGCACTTCGATAGGTCAGGTCGGCATGAGGTGTTCGGGAAATGCTCGGACGCGGCATGGTTGTGCCGGCCGACAACTCAACGACCCCAAGCCGGCCGCCTCCACTTTCGCTATCGCATGAGAAGACAATGTGACGGGACTCTCCGCCCCAGACGACCGCGGGCAGCTCTCCGCTGACACGGTTTGCATCGATCTGGATGCGCGGTTCAATCCGCGTGGAGAGCGTGAGGATTCCGTCGGGTGCTTTCAGGCCCGAGCGCTCGACGAGCGCGCGGGCCACCATGTGCTCCCCGATCGGCACGGGGCAGGCGCGCCGGCCGATCGCGATGAATGTCCCGGCCAGGTCGGACCAGCCGAAGCCGTGTCCCCCGCGCTCCTCATCGACCATGGCTTCGCCCAGCCCGAGCCCCAGGAGCTGGTTCCAGAGCGCCGCAGGCCAAAGACCCTCCTCCGCGCGCGTGAGTGCGTCCGGGGATCCGTGGGCCGCCAGAAGGCGGTCGGTGGCGTCCGCTACCTGCTGTCCGATGTTCATCAGCGTAATCCCAACCCGCGCGCGGAGAGGCCGCGCATGATTTCTCTTGTTCCGCCGCGGATCGAGAAAGTCGGCGCTACGCAGGTCACATAGTCGATCATTTCGGAAAGCGCTTCGTCCGGATCGGGAACGAGGCGGCGGACCACGTCTGGCGTGCGCTGCTCGAGGTCGGCACCCAACTCCTTGGCAAGCGCGGCCGCTTGCGCAATGTCTTTACCCTCGTCCATTTGCCCGGCGACCGAGAGCGACACCAGCCTGAGCGTAACGTAGTCGGCGATCGCTTCGCCGAGGCAGTTTGCGTCGATGGTCTCGCCTGTCTGTCTGAGCGCCGCCAGAAACAGCGGAAACGCGCTCATGTACCGTTCCGGGCCGCTGCGCTCATGCGCAAGCTCGGCGATCACCTGGGTCCAGCCGTTGCCGGGCTCGCCCAGCACCATGTCTTCAGGGACGAAGACGCCATCAAAGAGAACTTCATTGAAGTGGCGCTCTCCGGTGAGATCCCGGATTCCACGGATCTCGAGCCCCGAAGAACGCATGTCGACGAGAAACTGTGTGAGACCCTCCTGACGATCGGCTGACCCGCCTTGCCCAGTGCGGAAAAGCGCGATCATGAAGTCCGCGTGGTGCGCGCCTGTCGTCCAGACCTTGCGACCATCGAGCCGCCAGCCGCCATCGACCCGAGTGGCTCGCGAGGTGATCGATGCGAGATCGGAGCCGGAAGCCGGCTCGCTCATGCCGATGCAGAAGCAGGTCTCGCCGCGAACAATCCCGGGAACAAGGAGCTGCTTCTGCCGCTCGGTTCCGCGCTTGACGATGAGCGGCGCGCTTTGTCGATCGGCTATCCAATGGGCTCCGACGGGAGCGCCGGCGGCGAGCATCTCCTCGACCACGATGTAGCGCTCGACGTGGCTGCGACCGTGGCCATAGGGCCTTGGAAGCGTCATTCCGATCCAACCCCGCGCGCCCACGGCGCGGGAAAAATCACGGTCGAAGCCGATCCATGAGCGGGCACGGTCGCGTGATGACCAGGCCGCAGCATGGTCCGCCAGGAAGGCGCGCACTTCGCGGCGCAGCGCGGCCTCGCTTGGAATCGAAGACGGTTGGGGAAAGCTAAGCGTCATTTGCTGGCTCGGTTTCGTTCGATCTGAACTTCTGTGCAGCGCGCGACATCTCGGAAAAAGCCTCGCCAAGACGCCTCAGCGTCGCGAAGGGCTGATCATCCGTATCGGCGAGGATCTGGCTTACGCGGCGCTGCACCAGTGCTTGCAGAACCTGGGCGGCGCGTTTGCGTCCGGTGGCGTCCGGGTCCGCTGCTTGGGCGAGCCATCCCTGATGGGCATCGATCGCCTGCGAGAGGCGCTCCGCCGAGGCTCTGTCCGATTGTGAGGTCTCGATGATCGGCGGTACCCAGCTGCCGCGCATGCGCCCCTCCAGCCCCGATCGCAGGAAGGACGCAGCCTGAGCGGCGCCGGGGAGATCCGCTTTGTTGATCACATAGATGTCGGTCGTCTCCATGATCCCGGCCTTCATGGCCTGGATCGTGTCGCCTGATTCAGGGTTCGTGACGAGCACCACGGTATCGGCGAGCTCTCGCACGGCGCAGTCGGTCTGGCCCGCTCCCACGGTCTCGATGATGGCCTCGTCGAAATCGAAGCGCTCCAACGTTGCAAAGACGAGGCTGATGTTGTCGGCCAGGCCTTCCAAACCGGTGCGGCTCGCGAGAGAGCGGATGAACAGCCGCGGGTCCGACGCCAGCGCGTCGATGCGGATGCGATCTCCCAAGACCGCGCCGCCGGAATAGCGGCTGGATGGATCGATGGCGAGGATGCCGATGCGGGCCTTGGGTCGAGCCTCAAGACGCTCCTTCGCGAGCAGGCCCGTCAGCGAGCTCTTGCCGACGCCCGGCGCGCCTGTGATTGCGATGCGGTGCATGGGCGACGATCCAACTGACAGGCCACTGGAAAGGACATCCGCAACACTCGCATTGGCGGCCTTCGTGAGCGCCCGCCCCAGGGCTCTACGGTCGAGTTCAGTGCTCATCCGGACCGCCGGATGGGCTGCGGGAGAGCAGCATGTCGGTATGCTCGCCAAGTCGCGGTGGCGGCGTCGGCTCAATGTCGACGGGTCCGAACTTGATGGGGTTGCCCAACGTCCTGATCACTCCACTTTCCGACTCGATGGAGATCGTCATCCGGCGCGCCGCAATCTGTTCGTCGGCGAGGGCTGTCGCCAATGTCTCCACGCCCGAGACCACGATACCGGTCGGCTGCAGGCGCTTGAGCCAGCGCTCGGTGGTGTCCGTCAGCAGAACCTCTTGCAGCGCGCCAACAACCGCTTCGCGGTTTTCGCGACGCGCTGACATCGTGGCGAAAGCCCGATCGCTTACCCATTCCGGATGCCCGACCTCCTCGGCCAGTCTGCGCCAGAAGTCGTCATGGGTGACGAAAATGCACAGGAAATGGTCACTCGTCCGAAAGAGCTGGGCCGGTACGATGTAGGGATGGGCTGATCCGGCATAACGCATCGGCGGATCCTGAGCGTTTAGCCAGGCTGCGGCCAAGTAGTTCATCTGCGACAGCATTATGTCGTACATGGCAAGGTCAACCTGCCCACCCCGACCTTCGACGATCTTGGCCAGAAGCCCGACGGCCGCGCCAAGGCCGGCGGAGTTGTCGACGGCCGAGTAGCCCGTCTTTGTCGGCGGGCTGTCGGGATCGCCGGTCAGCGCCATGACGCCGGTCAGCGCCTGGATCACGTAATCATAGGCCGGATACTCGGCCTTGGGGCTGTCGAGGCCGTAACCGGTGAGAGCAACGCAGACGATGCGCGGATTGATGTGGCGCAGGTTGTCATAAGTCAATCCGAGTTTGCGGATCGCAGACGGACGCAGATTGGTGATCAGCGCGTGCGAGGATGCAACGAGCGCATTGAACTTCTTTCTGTCATCCTGCTGCGAGACATCGAGGCAAACGCTCTTCTTGTTGCGGTTGAGGCTTGCGAAATACACATTTTGCTCGCCGACCATGTTGGGGCCAATCCGTCGCGCGATGTCGCCGTCGGCTGTCTCCACTTTGATGACCTCGGCGCCCAGGTCGGCGAGGACCAGGCCGCAATAGGGGCCGGCCAGCATATGGCCCAATTCGAGGATCCTGATACCGGCAAGCGGACCTCGCATCAGTCGCGCCTTTCGGCAGCCAACTGCGCCGCGAAGCGGACCACGACGTCGGTGAGGTTCATGTCGCTCGTGAAGATGTCGCGCACGCCCGCGCGTCGCAGGTCGTCATGGTCCTCGCGCGAGATCGTCCCTCCCAGGAAGACGGGGATATCGGAGGCCTCGAGGGCCGCGAGGTGACTGAGTATTTCGGTGACAAGCTCGCGATGACTGCCGGAAAGGATTGACAGCCCGATCGCATCCACATCCTCCTCCACGGCCACGCGCGCGATGTAGTCCGGCGCCTTGCGCAGGCCGGTGTAGATGACCTCAGCACCGGCATCGCGCAGCGCCAGCGCAACAACCTTGGCACCGATGTCATGGCCATCAAGACCGGGCTTCGCAATGAGGATTCGTTTCCCCTTCAAAGGTGATGTCTCTCCAGTCATAGCGTGATGGGCTCCCTGAACTCGCCCCACACGGCCTTAAGCTCAGCCACCATTTCGCCCACGGTCGCGTAGGTGTTGCAGCAGTCGACAAGGTAAGGCAGCACGTTGGCTTCGCCGGCGGCCGCTCGGCGAAGCGCCGCAAGCGACGTGCGGACGCTCGGATTGGATCGCGTGTCCAGGATGCGCTCGTACTTCTCTGTGACGCGGCGCGCACCGTCCGGGTCGAGCCTGAAAACCTCGCCAAAATCGTCGTCGCGAGCCTCGTTGCGGAAGAGGTTCCGCCCAACGATGACCGTCTCCCCGGTATCGACCTTGCGCTTGCGCTCATAGGCGCGATGGGCAAGCCTGGCTTGGAGCCAGCCCTCCTCGATCGCCTTCTCCACGCCGCCGTAATCCTCGATTTCCTGCATGACCGCCCGGATCGCCTCTTCGGTCCGGTCGGTAAGGTCCTCCATGACGTAGATGCCGCCGAACGGGTCGACGCTGCGCGCTAAACCACTCTCGTGCGCGATGATCTGCTGGGTCCGCAGCGCGAGTTCGGCAGAAAACTCGGTCGGGATTTGGAATGCTTCGTCATAAGCGCAGGTGAAGATCGACTGGGCGCCGCCCATCACCGCCGCCATCGTCTCGACCGCGACCCGGACGATGTTGTTGTAGGGTTGCGCGCTCGTGAGCGAAGAGCCGCCACAAACGACGCCGAACCGAAAGAGCTGCGCCTGTTTGGACTCGATGTTGAACTGGTCGCGGATGATCGTAGCCCAGATGCGCCGACCAGCCCGGAACTTGGCGACCTCTTCCAGGAGGTCCATATGGACGTAGAAGAAGAAGCTGAGGCGGGCAGCGAACTTCGCCAGGTCGCCGCCCCACCGCTTCAACTCCTGAACATAGGCCGCTCCGTTGGCCAATGTGTAGGCCATCTCCTCAACCGCCGTGGCGCCCGCATCGCGCACGTGCGCCCCCGCGATCGAGATGGGGTTGAAGCGCGGCGTCGTCTCGGCCGAGAACTCGATGGTGTCGGCGATGAGCCGCATCGACGGCCGTACGGGAAAGATCCAGGTTCCCCGCGCGACATATTCCT
>JADCCH010000343.1 GCA_020252865.1 Methylobacterium sp. | reverse complement strand
GTGAAACCCGCAAGGCCCATTCCGTACATGCATTCACGGTGCCAGACCGGAAAACCCCCGGCGCTTGCGGCACCGGGGTTGCAATCCTTCCCACCCATCGCTGGCCCCATCAGGCCGAGGAGGCCACCGGCTCTTCCTTGCGCTCGCCGTAGATGTAGAGCGGCTTCGCCTTGCCCTCGATGGTCTCGGCATTCACCACCACCTGCTCCACGCCTTCGAGGCCCGGCAGGTCGAACATCGTGTCGAGCAGCACGCTCTCCATGATGGAGCGCAGGCCGCGGGCGCCGGTGCGCCGCTCGATGGCCTTGCGGGCCACCACCGAGAGCGCCTCGTCGTTGAAGGTGAGTTCCACATCCTCCATCTCGAAGAGGCGCTGATACTGCTTCACCAGCGCGTTCTTCGGCTCGGTGAGGATGCGCTTCAATGCCGCCTCGTCGAGATCTTCCAGCGTGGCGATCACCGGCAGACGGCCGATGAATTCCGGAATGAGCCCGAATTTCAGCAGGTCTTCCGGCTCCACCTGACGGAACACCTCGCCCACGCGACGATCATCCGGAGCTTCCACCTTTGCGCCGAAGCCGATGGAGGTGCCCTTGCCGCGCGAGGAGATGATCTTCTCGAGACCGGCAAAGGCGCCGCCGCAGATGAAGAGGATGTTGGTCGTGTCCACCTGCAGGAATTCCTGCTGGGGATGCTTGCGCCCGCCCTGCGGCGGAACGGAAGCGACGGTGCCTTCCATGATCTTCAGAAGCGCCTGCTGCACCCCCTCGCCCGAGACATCCCGCGTGATGGACGGGTTGTCGGACTTCCTGGAAATCTTGTCGATTTCATCGATGTAGACGATACCGCGCTGGGCGCGCTCGACATTGTAATCCGCCGCCTGCAACAGCTTCAGGATGATGTTCTCGACATCCTCGCCCACGTAACCCGCTTCGGTCAGCGTCGTCGCATCGGCCATCGTGAAGGGCACGTCGAGGATGCGCGCGAGGGTCTGGGCGAGGTAGGTCTTGCCGCAGCCCGTGGGGCCGACAAGCAGGATGTTCGATTTCGCGAGCTCGATGTCGTTGTTCTTCTGGGCGTGGTTCAAACGCTTGTAATGGTTGTGGACCGCGACCGAAAGCACGCGCTTGGCGTAGAACTGGCCGATCACGTAATCATCCAGGATCTTGGCGATTTCTCGCGGGGTAGGCACCCCGTCCTTCGCCTTGACGAGCGTTTTCGATTCCTCCCGGATGATGTCCATGCAGAGTTCGACGCATTCATCGCAGATGAACACGGTCGGCCCCGCAATCAGCTTGCGGACCTCATGCTGGCTCTTCCCGCAGAAGGAACAATAGAGCGTGGAGCGCTGGTCGCCGCCGGTGGACTTGCTCATTCCTCAACCTCCGCGCCGGTCCCGGGCACCCCGCGATGGGGCCCCTCCCCGACGATCACGAACCACGACACGCAACCTTCGCAATCCGCACTTCAATCAATCAACTGGCATCATTGCCAAGTATCGTCCTCGGCCCCCGAAAGAAGCGTTAATCGGAGCCGGAAATGCATATTCCGCCTTTGACGCCCAAGTTAACGACTTGCAACCCCGTTGCAAGGGCACCCTTCGCGATGGAAGCCCTGCCTTCACTGCAAACCGGGGGCCAACCCTTCTGGAGTTCATTCTGTATCGCAACGGAACATCCGGCATGCAGGTTCGTGCCGGCGACCCGGAAACGCACCCGGCGGCCCGTTGGCGCCGGATCACATCGGCTTCGGCTCGGCGGGATCTTCCATACGCTTGGTGACCACCTGGTCGATCAGTCCGAATTCCTTTGCGGCGTCGGATGTCATGAAATTGTCACGCTCGAGCGCGTTGTGGATCGTGTCGTAATCCTGGCCGGTATGGTTGACATAGATCTCGTTCAGTCGCCGCTTGAGGTTCTCCACCTCCTTGGCGTGAATGAGGATATCCGTCACCTGGCCCTGGAAGCCGCCGGAAGGCTGGTGCACCATGATGCGCGCATTCGGCAGCGCAAAGCGATGCCCCTTCTCGCCCGCCGTCAGCAGCAGCGAGCCCATCGAGGCCGCCTGCCCCATGCAGAGCGTGGTGACCGGGCAGCGGATGAACTGCATCGTGTCATAGATGGACAGGCCCGACGTCACCACCCCGCCCGGCGAGTTGATGTACATCGAGATTTCCTTCTTCGGGTTTTCTGCCTCGAGGAAGAGAAGTTGCGCGACGATCAGGCTCGCCATGCCATCTTCCACCGGCCCGTTCAGGAAGATGATGCGCTCGCGCAGGAGGCGCGAGAAGATGTCGAAGGCGCGTTCCCCGCGCGAGGACTGCTCGATCACCATCGGAACAAGCGAGTTATAGGTTTCGATCGGGTCCTTCATCGGCATCCTCTTTAGGGCAAGAAACGGGGGGCAAGAAACTGTGGGCAAGAAAAGGCGGGGGCGTCGATCCACGTAAGCTCGGCCCGGAATCGGATTCCAGCCTCCAGATAAACATGGTTCTCCCGCCTGAAAAGGGCGAGGGTCCGCGGCTCAGGCGCTCTTTGCCGGCTTGCTGAACACATGATGGACGCCCCAGCCGAGAATCAGCCCCCAGAAGGCACCGCCAATCCCGAAAAGGGTCAACCCGGATGCCGCGACGAAAAAGGTCAGCAGCGCCGGCACGCGCGCATGCTCCTCGGAAATCGCGCCGTGCATCGCCGAGCCGAAGGCCGCGACCAGCGCGAGCCCGGCCGCCGCCTCGATCAGCACCGGGCTGGCGCTGAGGACGAGCGCCGCCGCGATCCCGGCAAGAGACGCCAGCAGCATGTAGCCGATGCCGGAGAAGACCGCCGCGATATAGCGCCGGCGCGGATCGGGATGGGCATCCGCGCCGGCGCAGAGCGCGGCGGTGATCGCCGCATAATTGATCGTGGGCGCGGCCAGTGGCG
Organism: Methylobacterium sp.; assembly: GCA_020252865.1. Taxonomy (GTDB): domain Bacteria; phylum Pseudomonadota; class Alphaproteobacteria; order Rhizobiales; family Beijerinckiaceae; genus Rhabdaerophilum. Next base: position 643 of record JADCCH010000343.1, on the reverse strand, counting down.
CGCTGACCACCGAAAGGAACCCCGTGACCATCAGGCCGTCGCGCGGGCGATGGCGAAATCCGAAGGTCGAGAGCACCGCGAGGCCCGTGATGTTCTGTGAGGCCATGGTCACGATGAAGAGCGGCAGGGCCACGCCCAGAAGGGCCGGAAGCGTCAGGGTCGGCAGGATGAATTCCGGCTGCGGCCAGGCAAAGCCTAGCCCGCCGCCAAAGCCGCCTTTCGCGCCGGTCAACGCCAGAGCCAGCAGCACCGCCGCCGGCACGGCCCAGAGCCGCGCGAATTTCAGCATCGCCAGCCACAGCCCGAGAATGGCCAGGGCCGCGACGGGCTGGTGCTGGAGCGCCACGAAAGGTGCCATGCACAGCTTGAACAGAATTCCCGCCAGCATCGCATTGGCGATGGGGCGCGGAATCGCTTCGATGAATCGCGCGAGCGGAGTCCAGAACGCGGCGAGCACAATGAGGCAGCCCGTGATAATGAAGGCGCCGACCACCGCGGGAAAGCCCCCGGCCACCGCCCCGGTCGCGCCCAGCAGCGCGAGGCCAGGCGTCGACCATGCCACCGAGATCGGCATGCGGGAGATCAGGCTCAGCAGGATGGCGGCGATGCCCTTGGTGAGCCCGACGAAGAGAAGGGCCGAGAT
>JADCCH010000342.1 GCA_020252865.1 Methylobacterium sp. | reverse complement strand
GCCTGAAGCGCCTGCGCTTCGGCTTCAAGCAGCATGGCCTCCTCCACCGCCTGGCGCTCGCGGTTCAGCCCGTCGAGCGTCTCGGCGATGCGGCGCGCTTCCTCCGGGTTATCGGAGAGCAGAAGGCGCGCGCCGAGGGCGGCATCGCCGATGCGCCCACCGGCATTGATGCGCGGGCCGAGGAGGTAGCCGAGATGCCAGGCCTCCGGGGCCGAATCGAGCCGCGCGACATCGGCGAGCGCGGCAAGGCCGATCCGCTCGCGGTTTTTCATCACCTTCAAACCCTGCGCCACATAGGCCCGGTTGAGGCCGGTGAGCGACACGACATCCGCCACGGTCGCCAGCGCCACGACATCGAGCTGCGAGAGCAGATCCGGCCCCACGAGCCCCTGCTCCCGCAAGGCGCGGTTCAGCCCCGCGAGCACGAGGAACACCACGCCCGCCGCGCAGAGATGCCCGAGCCCGGAGAGATCATCCTGCCGGTTGGGGTTCACAAGCGCATCGATGGCCGGCAAATCCACCGGCGCCTGATGGTGATCGAGCACGATCACATCCATGCCGAGCGCCTTCGCTTCCGCGAGCGGCGCGTGGCCCGAGGTGCCGCAATCGACGCAGACCAGCAGGTTCGCGCCCTCCGCCTTCAGCCCCCGGATGGCCTCGGAATTGGGGCCATAACCCTCGGTCAGCCGGTCCGGGATATGGATGAAGGGCCGAAGCCCGAAATGCCGGAGATAGCCGCCGAGCAACGCGGCAGAGCACGCGCCATCGACATCGTAATCCCCGAAGATGGCGATGGGTTCGCGCAAACGGATGGCATCGGCGAGACGGGCGATGGCGCGTTCCGCATCGACCATCACCAGCGGGTCGGGCATCACGGATTTCACGCGCGGTTCGAGGAAATCGAGCGTGTTCGTCACCTCCGCGCCGCGGCCCGCGAGAATGCGCGCGAGCGTGTTCGGCAGGCCGTGGGTATCGGCGATGGCATCGGCGCGGCGCGCGCCTTCCGCATCAAGACGATCCACCCACGCCCGTTGCAGGGCGGAGCGGGTGACTTTCAGGAAGGGCGGCTTCGCGTTCACAGATTGTGTCGATAGACGATGAATCCCGAGCGGTCAGCCACCTTGTTGTAGAGAACCTGCGCTTCCGCGTTGGTTTCATGCGTCTGCCAGTAGACGCGGCACCAGTTCTGCTTCGCCGCCTCGGCATAGACCTGCTCGATGAGCTTGCGCCCCACGCCCTTCCCGCGCGCTTCCGGCACGGTGAAGAGATCCTGCAGGTAGCAGGTGAATTTCTCGCTCCAGCTCGTGCGATGCACCATGCATTGCACGATGCCGAGAAGCGTCTCGCCCTCGAAAGCGCCCCAGACATGCATGGGCTCGCTGGGGTCCATGAAACGCTGCCAGTTGGTTTCGGTGATGTCCGGCGCAAGCTCAGCCTTGTAAAACCTGAGATAGCCTTGCCAGAGCGGCTCCCATCGGGCGCGATCGGCGGGTTCAAGCGGGCGGATGTGAAGAGGCATGTTCGACCGTCATTGCGAGGAAGGAACTGACGAAGTAATCCAGAACGCCGGTTTAGAGCATTTTCCGATCAAGTGGACACCGGTTGATCGAAGAAAATGCGATCAATCACAAAAACAGAGAGCGGTCGTTCTCATTCATTCAGAGCGGCAACCGCTCTAGAGCATGATGTGTTCAGACGGAAGCACATCATGCTCTTATCTTGTTATTATCGCATGCTTTTTTGTGAAAAACTGGATTCCACTTTTTCACAGCATGCTCCAGGCTGGATTGCTGCGTCGGGCTACGCCCTCCTCGCAATGACGAAATGCCGGCGGCGCCCTGCTCGTCTCAATCCAGATGGAATTTCTCGAGTTCCCGATGCTCCCCCTGGATGCGGCGCACCGTGCCCGTCAGCGAGCGATAGACGATGGTTTCCGTCTCGATGATCTCGCCCGAGAACTTCACGCCCTTGAGCAGCGCGCCATCAGTCACGCCCGTGGCGGCGACGACCGTATCGCCCGAGGCGAGTTCCAGAAGGTCGTATTTCTTCTTGGGGTCCTTCACGCCCATGGTCGCGGCGCGCGCGATCTTCTCCGGCGTATCGAGGATGAGGCGACCCTGCATCTGGCCGCCAACGCAGCGCAAAGCGCCCGCCGCGAGCACGCCTTCCGGTGCGCCGCCAATGCCGAGATAGATGTCGATGCCGGTCTTCGCGGTTTCCGCACACTGGATCACGCCCACCACGTCGCCATCGGTGATGAGGCGGATGGAGCAGCCCAGCGCGCGCAGCTTGCCGATGAGATCCGCATGGCGCGGGCGATCCATCACGAGGGCGGTGATCTCATGGGCCTTCACGCCCTTGGCCTTGGCCAGCGCGTGGATGTTGTCTTCCACGCTCGCATCAAGATCGATGATGCCCTTGGGATAGCCCGGGCCGATGGCGATCTTGTCCATGTAGACATCGGGTGCGTAGAGCAAGGTGCCGGCCTGCGCCATCGCCATCACGGCGATCGAGCCCGGCATGTCCTTCGCGCAGAGCGTCGTGCCTTCCAGCGGATCGACCGCGATATCGACCTTCGGGCCCTTCTTGGTGCCGACCTTCTCGCCGATATAGAGCATCGGGGCTTCATCGCGCTCGCCCTCGCCGATCACGATCGTGCCGTCGATGGGGAGCTTGTTCAATTCGCGGCGCATGGCATCGACCGCGGCCTGGTCGGCCGCCTTCTCGTTGCCGCGCCCGCGCAGCTTGGCGGAGGCCACCGCCGCGCGCTCGGTCACGCGAACGAGTTCCATGGTCAGGATGCGTTCGATGATCTTGTCTTCGGTGACGACGAGGTCGGTCATGGCGTTTCTTCTGATGAGAGTTACGCGGCTCCTATACCAATTTTGGCCGTCAATACCAGCTTGAAGGAACGCAAGTGAGACGATATCATTTTGATATCATAAAAAATCCGGCTCTGGAGGTTGCAATGGGACAGATCCTGGTTCGCAAAATCGACGATGCCTTGCTGGAAAGGCTGAAACTGCTTGCCAAAGACCGCAACATGCCCGTGGAGGCGTTGGCAAGGGCTGCGCTGGAAGAGGCTGCCCAGAGGCGCACCAGCGAGGAAACCCGCGATTGGCTTGAGAGGATGGAACGGTTGCGAGCCATGACTCCCGCAAGCACGGTTGATTCCGTGACCATCCTCCGCGCAATGCGAGATAACAATGATACTGACGATTGATGCCTCTGTCGCGATCAAATGGATCATTGAAGAGCCGGGAACAGAGAAGGCTCTATCCTTTCTCCCGTCCAGGATCGAAGGTGCGATCCGCATGGATCATGTCCTGCTTGCACCCACACTCATCGCCCTGGAACTTCATAACGTGATCGCCAAGCGATGCAGAGGCGGACAGGCAACATTCGAGCAATTGGCAGAAGCGGAAACCGCACTGCAATACATTGGGGAACTGACGCCGATCGACGCTGAAATTGTCGAGCGCGCCCGTTTCATCTCTTTCACATCAAAACACTGGAGCGCCGCCGCATTGGAACGCCCGAGACCCAAGCCAGTAACGGTCTTTAATATCTATGATTGCGTCTATATCGCCCATGCCCAGCAAAAGAAGTCGCGGCTTGTTACGGCTGATAAGGAACAGGCTCTGATGGCCACGGCGTACGATGTTCCCGTCGAGTTCATCTCGACCGAATAGCCGTCACCGTTCAATCCGGATCACCTGCGGCGGGCCGTCGAGCACGCCTTCCTCGGCGATGGCGGCGACGGCATCGCGCACGCGCAATTCCGTGGTGGCATAGGTGATGAGGATGACCGGCACCGCGCCGGACGCGCTGCGCGGCGTGCCCCTGCCCTTCTGCAGGATGGATTCGAGGCTGATGCCGCGCTCGGCCATTCGGCTTGCGATGGTCGCGGCGGCACCGGGCCGGTCGAGCACCTGCAGGCGCACGTAATAACCGCCCTCATGCTGCTGCATGGGCGCGCGGATGGGTTTTGCCAGCGCGCCCGATGGCCGGCCGAAGACCGAGACGCGGTTTCCCCGCGCGAGATCGACGATATCGCCTACGACCGCCGAAGCCGTCGCGCCGCCGCCGGCGCCGGGGCCGACAAGGGTGATCGCGCCCACGGGCTGCGCCTGGATTTCCACGGCATTCGTGACACCCATCACGCCGGCGAGCTGGCTGGTGCGCGGCACCATGGTCGGATGGACGCGCTGCTCGATGCCCTGCGCCGTTCTCTCGGCGACCCCCAGCAGCTTGATGCGGAAACCGAGTTCTTCCGCCATCAGAAGATCGAGCGGCGTGACGCCCGAAATCCCCTCGACATAGACCGCATCGCCATCCACCTCCGTGCCGAAGGCGAGCGCGGTGAGAAGCGCCAGCTTGTGGGCGGTGTCATAGCCCTCGACATCGAAGGTCGGGTCGGCCTCGGCATAGCCCAGTTCCTGCGCGGCCTTCAGGCATTGGTCGAAATCCAGTCCCTCCGCCTCCATCCGGGTGAGGATGTAATTGCAGGTGCCGTTGAGGATGCCGGAAACGCGGGTGATCTCGTTGCCCACGAGCGCCTCACGCAACGCCTTGATGACCGGGATGCCCCCGGCCGCCGCCGCTTCGAAGGCGATGGTCGCGCCATGGCTTTCCGCACGGCGCGCCAGATCACGCCCATGCTTTGCGAGCAGCGCCTTGTTCGCAGTCACCACCGCGATGCCGTGATCGAGCGCGGCCTCGACCGTCGCGCGCGCCTCGCCCTCCGCACCGCCCATCAATTCGACGATGACATCGATATCCGTGCGGCAGGCCATCTCGACCGGATCGTCATACCAGCGATAGCCGGAGAGATCGACGCCGCGATCCTTGCCCCTGGAACGGGCGGAAACCGCGACGACTTGAATGGGCCGGCCCGCGCGCTCCGCGAGTTCGTTCGCGGCCTGGGTGAGAATGCGGATCGTGGCGGCACCTACGGTTCCCAATCCGGCAATCCCGATTCTCAAAGCTTCCGGCATAACGGCCCCCGCGCCTTCGATTCCAGTCGAAGGGTGCTCTAGAACATGTCGCGTCAAAGGGGAATTGCGTTTTGCCACCTCTTCCAGCCCATGTGCATGGTCCGGCAATCGTGAAACGCATGATCAAGGCCGGTTGGCGACCGCGCCCCCAGAACCCGAAAGAGGCCGGAGGCGAGCATCACGACCCTGAACACAGGGAAAGGGGCCGAGAGCCAGCCGACGGATGACGCGGGCGATCAGCGAAGCGCCGGGCGCAAAGCCGAAAATGGTGAAGCGGAGCTTGCACGCCCAGGAGCGCCCTCCCGCTGCTTGCGCAGCGCGGGCCAAACTTCCGAGCGTGGCCGCACGATACTGGCAGACACGGGAATGACGCGCCGGTTCACGGAGAAGGCAGCGCCGAGAGGTGCCGCTTCAGTTGGGTGTTCATCTCGTTCAGGCGGTTTTCCACCTCGGCGCGCTGGCGCCGGCCCTCGTTTTGCACATTCATCACCTGGGTGATGGTTTCGATGAGGTCCCGGTTGGTCTTCTCGAGCGTCGCCATGTCGACGATGCCGCGCTGGCTCTGCTTCTCGATCTCGATCGCCTGCCCCTTCATCATCTCGGAGGCCTGTTTCAGCATCGTGTTGGTGGCGTCGGTGACGGTCTTCTGCAGGTCGAGCGCGCCCTGCTGGCGGGTGAGGCCGAGAAGCAGGATCATCTTCTGCTTCCAGACCGGGATGGTGAGCTGCGTCGTCGCCTGCAAATTCTCGATGAGGGTTTCATCGCCCGCCTGCACGATGCGGATCTGCGGAAGCTGCTGGATCCCGATTTGCCGCGCCTGCTGGAGATACATCACGCGCTTTTCGAGCCGGTCGAGCGCCTGCAACGCATCCTGATAGGCCTGCGCGGCCATCAGCCCCTCGGTGGTATTGGCTTTTGCATCGGCATCGGCCTTCAGCGCCGCGAGACGACCGGCCTTGAATTCCTCGCCATAGGCCTTGCCGGCCTCGATATAGGTGTCGAGTTCGGCGATCGCGGCCTTGGTCTGCTCGTGCAGGTCATCGAGCATATGGATATCGCGGCGCAGGCCCTCCTTGTGCTTGTCGAGTTCGATCGTGACGCGATCAATCTGCGAGGCGACGGTCGAGAACTGCTCCTTGAAGCGGCCGAGACGCGTCTGCATATTCGTGAAGAGCCGCGGGAACCAGTTGAGCTGGCCGACGGAAGCCGGGTCGAGCCCCTTCGCGCGTGTGAGGATGTCGGTGAGAAGTTCACCGGTCTTCCCCATCTCCTTGTTGCGCGTTTCGGCCAGAATGCGATCCGCGAAATCCGAGACGCGGGCCTGCGCCTTGTCGCCATAGGTCACGATGTTCGCGCGGTCCGTGATGTCGAGTTCCTTCTTCACCGCCTCCACGCGACCGCGATCAAGCTGGATGGAGGGCAGATGGGCCGTGGCGGCCAGCTTTTCGGCATCGGACATGGAAACCTCGCGGGAGGGGTTAAACGTCGTCCGCGAGATGTAGGGGGCGGAAGCGGGAATGTCACGGGGTGACGGGCAGACGGGCGGCTTCCGGCACCTTCGCCTTCAACCGCTCGACCGCTTCGGCGCGACGGGGAACCGGCGGATTTTCGCGAAGCGCGATTTCGAAATAGCGCAAAGCTTCAGGCAAGTCGCCCTTGGCCTCATAGCAAAGGCCTAGATCGAAGGCGTAATCCCCACATTCATAGGTTTCGTCGCCCCAGGAAAGAGCCTTCAGTGCTTCGATGGCTTCATCGAAACGCCCTAGTTCGATGAGAGCCTGCGAAGCCTTGCGCAATGCCAGAAACCAGCGTTGCGACCGGTTTTCATCCGAAAGGCCGCGATCCTCCCAATAGGCATCCGAGTTGTAATACATGTTATCTCAACCAAAGATGATCTCGCCCGCCAATTGGCGGATATACGTTGATATGTGGCCGCAACCCGTGACTTTTTGAGGTTGTTATGTCAAATCGAATATGCCTTGACATATCGGCTGAGAAAAACTGTATCGCGCCATTTGGCGAATTTCTCTGAAATGCTCCCGGTCCCAGCCATTCCATCACGGCGTCCGCAAGCCTTGGGATATCAGCTGCAGCAACATCGAACAACAATCCATCTTGAGATGCCAATGAACCATATTGGTCCAGCAACAACTCGATGTTGAACGGATCAGCCGAGAGCGCTCCACTGGTCCACTGCCCGCCGAGCGGGCTGCCACGAGGCACACGCGGCTGGTCGGGGCGATATTTTTGTTCAGGGGCACCCCAGTCGTTAAGAGTCAGGGTTAGCTGATATCGCGGATTAGCATTTCTGCCCGAAGCAGACAGCCCCATAGCCTTCAATTGATATCCTGGCTCCAGAGCCAGATTAAAGCCAGGATAACGGATGTAATGGGACACAACTGGAGCCTCATTCTTGCGAGAGCCCAGTTTAAAATGCAATTGTGCAACGGGGATAAATTAGTCCCCGTCCCTACTCACACCGCGTGTCTGATATCGATCACGTTGTGGAGCGTCGTATCGGCCGTATCGAAGAATTTCTTCAGGCTGCGGGCGGCCTGG
>JADCCH010000341.1 GCA_020252865.1 Methylobacterium sp. | reverse complement strand
GTCTTGTTTCGACCTCGATTCATGCCCACCTTGGGGTCATCGAGAAATGCCGGATTCGGGCGCTCCGCGTGGGGCCCGGGCCGGTCGGGCGGCAAAGCCGACGGCTGGCAGGCGGCGTGACAGCAGAAAGCCCGGCCCTTTGGCCGGCGGGTGGCGGCTTCCCGCACCCGAATACGAAGGACATCCGTCATGAGCGGAGACAAGAAGCGCCCTGAGGCCGGAGCCATCGAGACGGTGCCGGTTCTGCCGTTGCGGGACATCGTGGTATTCCCGCACATGATCGTGCCCCTGTTCGTCGGCCGCGAGAAATCCATCCGCGCGCTCGAGGAGGTGATGAAGAACGATCGCTTCATCCTGCTCGCGACGCAGCTCAACGCGACCGATGACGACCCGGCCGAGGACCAGATCTACAAGACCGGGGCGCTCGCGACCGTCCTGCAGCTCCTGAAGCTGCCGGACGGCACCGTGAAGGTGCTGGTGGAGGGCCTTTCTCGCGCCAAGCGCATCCGGGCCGTGAAGAACGACGAATTCTTCGAGGCCGAGGTGGAAGTGCTCGGCGATGACCTCTCCGATCCGATCGAGACGGAGGCGCTCGCGCGCTCCGTGACGAACGAGTTCGAGAATTACGCGAAGCTGAACAAGAAGGTTTCGCCGGATGTGGTCTCGACCATCTCGGGCATCGAGGATTATGCGAAGCTCGCCGACACGGTCGCGCAGCATCTCGCGGTGAAGATCACCGACAAGCAGGATGTGCTGGAAATCGTGAAGGTCTCCAAGCGGCTCGAGAAAATCCTTGGCCTGATGGAGAGCGAGATCTCCGTGCTGCAGGTCGAGAAGCGCATCCGCACCCGCGTGAAGCGGCAGATGGAGAAGACCCAGCGCGAATATTACCTCAACGAGCAGATCAAGGCGATCCAGAAGGAACTCGGCGATGACGAGGGCAAGGATGAACTTGCCGAGGTCGAGGACAAGATCCGCCGCACCAAGCTCTCCAGGGAAGCGCGCGACAAGGCGATGCACGAGCTCAAGAAGCTCCGGCAGATGTCGCCCATGTCGGCCGAGGCCACCGTGGTGCGCAACTATCTCGACTGGATGCTCTCGCTCCCCTGGGGCAAGAAATCCAAGGTGAAGAAGGATCTGCGCCATGCGCAGGAAATCCTCGATGCCGACCATTTTGGCCTCGAGAAGGTGAAGGACCGCATCATCGAGTATCTCGCGGTGCAGTCCCGCGCGAACAAGCTCACGGGGCCGATCCTCTGCCTCGTTGGCCCGCCCGGCGTGGGCAAGACCTCGCTCGGCCGCTCGATCGCGAAGTCCACGGGCCGCGAATTCGTCCGCATGAGCCTCGGCGGCGTGCGCGATGAAGCGGAAATCCGCGGCCATCGCCGGACCTATATCGGCTCGATGCCGGGCAAGATCATCCAGTCCCTGCGGAAGGTGAAGACGCAGAATCCGCTCTTCCTGCTCGACGAGATCGACAAGATGGGCATGGATTTCCGCGGCGATCCCTCCTCGGCGCTCCTGGAGGTGCTCGACCCCGAGCAGAACACCACCTTCGCGGATCACTATCTGGAAGTGGATTACGACCTCTCGAACGTGATGTTCGTGACGACGGCGAACACGCTGAACATCCCTGCGCCCCTGATGGACCGCATGGAGATCATCCGCATCGCCGGCTACACGGAGGATGAGAAGGCCGAGATCGCCCGCCGCCACCTCATCCCGAACGCGCTGAAGAAGCACGGTCTCGATGACAAGGAGTGGCAGATCGAGCCGCAAGCCCTGATGTTCCTGGTGCGGCGCTACACCCGTGAGGCGGGCGTGCGCAACCTCGAGCGCGAGATCTCCAATCTCGTCCGCAAGGCGGTGAAGGAGATCCTGCTCTCCGCCGGAACGGACAAGCCCGTGAAGGCCGTGACGATCACCGAGGCGAAGGTCGAGGAATATCTCGGCCCGACGAAGTATCGCTATGGCTCGGCGGAAACCGAGGATCAGGTCGGCGGCGTGACGGGCCTCGCCTGGACCGAGGTGGGAGGCGAATTGCTGACCATCGAAGGCGTGATGATGCCCGGCAAGGGCCGCATGACCGTCACCGGCAACCTGCGCGACGTGATGAAGGAATCGATCTCGGCGGCGGCCTCCTGGGTGAAGAGCCGCGCGGTGGATTTCGGCATCAAGCCGACCCTGTTCGACAAGCGTGACATCCACGTGCATGTGCCGGAAGGTGCAACGCCGAAGGATGGTCCTTCCGCCGGCATCGGCATGGCGACGGCCATCGTCTCGCTGCTCACGGGCATTCCCGTGCGCCGCGACATCGCGATGACCGGTGAGGTCACCTTGCGGGGGCGCGTGCTGCCGATCGGCGGGCTCAAGGAGAAGCTGCTCGCAGCCCTCCGCGGTGGCATCAAGACCGTGCTCATCCCCGAGGAGAACGTGAAGGATCTCGCGGATATCCCGGCCAATGTGAAGAACGGGCTCGAGATCGTGCCTGTCTCGCGCATGGAGGAGGTGCTGGCCCGCGCGCTCACGCGTCAGCCTGAGCCCATCGCATGGGACGAGGAAGCGGAAACGCCCCCCAAGGCCGAAGAGGATGCAGGCGCCGCGCTGGCGCATTGACCTCGGCGGCAATTTTTCTGCACAATCGGAGTGGGGCCGGAAACGGCGCCGCTCTTTTCTCGCGGTCCAATGCTTGGCCTTGGGGATTGCCGGATGGTTCGATTTTTCTCGTTTCGCCGCCTGCTGCTGGCCCTTGGCGTGCTTGTCGCGGGTATTCATTCCGCTTCCGCCCTCTCTTACAGGCTCGCTGATGCCGAATTGCCGGGTTGCAACGGCACTTGCCCGAAGGTGGTGGTCGCCACTGGCACGATTGGCCAGGCCGAGCATGTGCAACTCGCGGCCTTTCTCGAGCGCGCGGTGGGCCGTGGCGCGGTGAGCCAGGTGCTCGTGATCGACAGCCCGGGCGGCTTCACCCTGGGCGGGGCCTATCTCGGCGCGCTGTTGCGGCAATTGAAGATGACCGTGATCGTCGGCCGCTGGAACGGCTCGACCATCACCCCGTCCAATGGCGTCACGCCCGGCACCTGCGCCTCGGCCTGCGTGCTGGCGCTCTCCGGGGGCACCGCGCGCTATTTCGTGCCGGGAAGTCGCGTCGGTGTGCATCGCTCGCATACCGGCACGACCGTTCTCGATCCCCTGACGCGTCTGCCCGTCAACGCGACCGTCAACCACGAGGCCGTGAGCCACGCGCATACCGCCTATTTCAGGCAGATGGGCATCGATACGGCCGTGGTGGCCAAGATGGACGCGACCCCTTCTGAGAAGATCTACTGGTTCTCCGAGCCGGAGCTTGCGAAGTATCGTCTCGCGCGGTCCACGGCCTCCACCGGCAAGGCGAAGCCCAAGCGCCAGCCCTGAGCGTCAGGCGGCCTCGCTTTCCGCCGGCGGTACGCGCGCCACCGTGACCGTGCAGGGCGCTTCCGCCACCACGGCAGTGGAAACCGAGCCGAGATAGCGCCGGACACCCCCTGAGCCACGCGCGCCAAGGACCAGGTGATCCACATGGTTGTTTCTCGCGAAGCTGGTGATCGCCTCTGCGGGGTCGGCCGATTCCAGCACATGGAACGTGATGCGCTCGGGCGGCAGGCGCATATCCGCAGCCCAACCCTTGAGTTCCACGAGTCGCTTAACATGCACGCTCTCGCCGCTCTCGGTGGTGAGCGGATCGAGGCCGATCACGGCGGTTTTCAGCACATTCACGCAGGCAAGGCGTGATTCCGGCGCGGTGGCCAGAAGTCGACGCACGATCTCGCGCAGCGGCTCGTGCAGGGATGCGCCCCCCTCCGAGAGATCGACCGCGACCATGATGATCGGCGCGGTGGCAGCATGCCGATAGGCCTCGAGACGGGTGAGGGGCACCTTACCGCCGCCAAGCCTGCCCGCGAGGAAATTGCGCATCCAAGGCGTCTTTTCACGTTTGGAGCGTTCGGTGAGCACGACATGATCCGGGTGCGCGAGATCGAAGGCGAGCTGCCCGGCGCTGGGGTAGCGCTTGTCGGGTCGCACCTCCAGAAGCCGCAGGATGATCTCCTGCAGGAAGCCCGGCACTTCCGGCCTGAGCACGCGGGGCGGGGTGGGCACCTCGTAGAGGCGGCGCATCAGCGCCTTGGTGGTGTGCCTGGGGTTG
>JADCCH010000340.1 GCA_020252865.1 Methylobacterium sp. | reverse complement strand
GTGGAGAGCGCAAGCGTGGGCTGGGCGATGTAGTTATCCGGGTTCGCCTTCACCTTCCGGGCAAAAGCCTCGCGCTGGTCCTTCGTGGCATGCGGGCCGACGAGCATGCCGTAACCGCCCGAGCCATTCACCTCTTTCACCACGAGTTCGCCGATATGCGCGAGAACATGGCCGAGGACCGCAGGCTCGCGACAGCGAAAGGTCTCGACATTCGCGAGCATGGCATCCTTGCCGGTGAAGAAGCGGATGATCTCCGGCATGTAGGAATAGACGGCCTTGTCATCCGCCACGCCCGTGCCCACTGAATTCGTAATGGTCACATTGCGTGCCTTGTAGGCGGAGAGCAGCCCCGGAACGCCCAATGCGCTGTCGGGACGGAAGGCGAGGGGATCGAGAAATTCATCATCCACGCGACGATAGATCACGTCGACCCGCTTGGGGCCCTCGGTCGTGCGCATGTAGACGACATTGCCGCGCACGAAGAGATCGCCCCCCTCCACCAGTTCCACGCCCATGCGGTCGGCGAGGAAAGAATGCTCGTAATAGGCGGAATTGTAGGGGCCGGGGGTGAGCACCACGACCGTGGGTTCCCCCGGCGCGGTATGCGGCGCCACCGACCGCAGGGTCGCGAGCAGCTCTTCCGGGTATTGATCCACCGGCCTGATCTTGGTGCGTCCCAGCAATTCGGGAAAAAGCCGCATCATCGCCTCGCGGTTCTCCAGCATGTAGGAAACGCCGGAAGGCGTGCGGGCATTATCCTCCAGAACATGGAACTGGTCCGGCCCGGTGCGGACGATATCGATCCCGCAGATGTGGCAGTAAACATCTTTGGCGGGGCGGATTCGCGTCATTTCCGGGCGGAAAGCCGGGTTCTGCAGAACCAGTTCTTCCGGGATGATGCCCGCCCTCACCGCCTCGCGCGGCCCATAGCAATCCGCGATGAACGCGTTGATCGCGGTTACCCGTTGCTCCAGCCCCTTCGAGAGGCTCGTCCATTCGCCGGAGGTGATGACGCGCGGCAGGATATCGAAGGGGATGATTCGCTCGGCGCCCTGCTCGTCGCCGTAGACGGCGAAGGTGATGCCGATGCGCCGGAAGAACGCCTCCGCCTCGGCCCGGCGGCTCGCAATGAGATCACGCGGAGCCTGCTCGAACCATTCCGCGATTTCGCGGTAAACGGAGCGCATGCCATCATCGGAACCGCGCATCTCGTCGAAAATCTCAGGCATCCGCCACGTACTCCCCACGTCCTCCCCAACGCCACCTGATCGGGGAGGGGCCGGGTTACGCGCCCGGTCTTCCCCCTCCGAAACTTGCCGAAAGGGTCTCCCTCCCGCCCCAGCAAGGTCGAGGCCATCTTGCCTTGGAAGCAGCCTCGGCTTTCGTTGCCCATCATGGGGCCTTGCGAGGCAAAGGCAATCCGTCTCGCTGCCGGGTTTCCAAAGCGCGGCAACTCGGCCCTTCCTTGCCGGGCCATGCTTGGCTAAAAGCGGGGATGCGCGCGCCAGACGCGTCAACCATTCCGGCCTCGAGGTCCATCATGTCGTCCCCCTCCTCTCTCGCTGCCTTTGACTGGGCCGATCCTTTCCGCCTCGACGAACAGCTCACCGAAGAGGAGCGCTTGATCCGCGATTCCGCGCGCGAATTCGCGCAAGGCATGCTGCTGCCGCGCGTGACGGAGGCCTATCTCTCCGAGACGACCGACCCCACGCTCTTCCGCGAAATGGGCAAGTTCGGCCTGCTCGGCGTCACGCTGCCGGAGAAATATGGCTGCGCGGGTGCGGGCTATGTGGCCTATGGCCTCGTGGCCCGCGAGGTGGAGCGGATCGATTCGGGTTATCGCTCGATGATGAGCGTGCAATCCTCGCTCGTGATGTACCCGATCCACGCCTATGGCTCGGAAGAGCAGCGCATGAAGTATCTGCCGAAGCTGTCGACCGGCGAATTCATCGGCTGCTTCGGCCTCACCGAGCCCGATGCCGGCTCCGACCCTGCCGGCATGAAGACCCGCGCCGAGAAGACCGCAAACGGCTATCGGCTGACCGGCTCGAAGATGTGGATTTCCAACAGCCCGATCGCCGATGTCTTCGTCATCTGGGCGAAAAGCGCGGCGCATGACAACGCGATCCGCGGCTTCATCCTCGAGAAGGGCATGAAGGGCCTCTCCGCGCCGAAGATCGGCGGCAAGCTCAGCCTGCGCGCCTCCATCACCGGCGAGATCGTGATGGATGGCGTGGAAGTGGGCGAGGACGCGCTGCTTCCGAATGTTTCCGGCCTCAAGGGGCCGTTCGGCTGCCTCAATCGCGCCCGCTACGGCATTTCCTGGGGCGTGATGGGCGCGGCGGAGGATTGCTTCCACCGCGCGAGGGCATACGGCCTGGATCGTCACCAGTTCAACAAGCCGCTGGCACAGACCCAGCTCTTCCAGAAGAAGCTCGCGGACATGATGACGGAGATTTCGCTGGGCCTTCAGGGATCCCTTCGCGCGGGACGCCTGATGGATGCCGGCCAGCTGGCCCCCGAGATGATCTCCATCGTGAAGCGCAATAATTGCGGCAAGGCGCTCGATATCGCCCGCGCCGCGCGCGACATGCATGGCGGCAACGGCATCCAGGCCGAATACCACGTGATGCGCCATGCCCAGAACCTTGAAACCGTGAATACCTATGAGGGCACGCATGATGTGCATGCGCTGATCCTCGGGCGGGCGATCACGGGTCTTCAGGCTTTCTTCTGATCAATGGAGCTCGGCGAGATCAGCTTCGCGCGGATGCTCGCGCTGGGTGCGGGCTATTTCGGGCTGGTCTTCGCCGCGGGCTTCGCTCTGGGCACCCTTCGCGTTGTGCTGCTCCAGCCCCGTCTGGGTCCGGACGCGAGCCGCCTTCTGGAACTGCCCTTCATGGTGGCGATCAGCTTCATGGCGGCGCGGCTCATCATGCATCGGGCGGGAGCGGTGGGTAGGATGGACGCGCTGACCCTCGGGCTCCTTGCCTTCGTCCTGCTGCTGCTCGCGGAGATACTGATCGGTGGCTGGCTCTTCCGGCTGCCCTATTCCGCGCTCCTTGCCGATGCGATGACACCGATCGGCTTCCTGAACCTTCTCGCCCAATCCCTGCTGATTGTTTTCCCGGTGCTCGTTGCCGGAAGGGAGCGCATCCGCGCATGACCAGGCCTGATCCTCGCGCCGAGATCGCCGAACTCGCCACCTTGCGTGATTGCCTGCGCTATGCGGTCAGCGCTTTCCGGCAGGCGCACCTGCATCACGGCCATGGCGCGACCAATGCGCTGGATGAAGCCGCGTTCCTCATCCTCGAAAGCCTGCATCTGCCAGTGGATGATTTCAACGCCTTCGCCGATGCGCGCCTCACGGCCCGCGAGAAGGCCATGCTGGGTGAGCGGATCGCCACGCGCATCGAAAAGCGGATGCCCGCCGCCTACATCACGGGCCGCACCTATCTCCATGGTTTCTCGTTCCGCTCCGATCCGCGCGCGATCATCCCCCGCTCCTTCCTGGCGGATCTCCTGTTCTCGCCGCTTTTCGATGGCTCGGATGGTTCGGGGCTGATCGATGATCCCAATGAAATCACCGCCGTGCTCGATCTCTGCACGGGCGGCGGCAGCCTCGCGATCCTCGCGGCGCATGTCTTCCCGAAGGCGGAAGTGCATGCGGTCGATCTCTCGGCCGAGGCGCTTGATCTTGCTGCCGAGAATGTCGCGGATTACGGGCTCGAGCATCGCATCACGCTCCACAGGGGCGATCTTTTCGCGCCCCTGAAGGGCATGCGGTTCGACCTCATCCTTTCAAACCCGCCCTATGTCGATCAGGCGACGATCGCGATGATGCCGGAAGAATTCCGCCACGAGCCGGCGATGGCGCTTGATGGTGGCCCCGATGGGTTCGATCTGGTGCGGAGGATCCTCCGCGAGGCGGGAAAGCACCTCCATGCCGGGGGCGGCATGCTCTGCGAGATCGGGCTTGATCGCGAAGTGCTCGATCTCGAATTCCCCGATCTCGCCTTCACCTGGCTCGATACGGAGGAGAGCGCGGGCGAAGTGTTCTGGCTGCCGGCCAGCACCCTGCGCTGAGGCTCAGGCGGCGCTCACGGCACCCTCGGCCTCGAATTCGTTCTCGGCCTGAAGCCGCGCGATGGCCGCGTAGGCCTCCTCGAGACGGCTGGCCAGGATTGCGCGCAGGCCGGGATAGAGCCTCGCCTGCTCCTGCCGGCCAGCCTTTTCCAGTTCGCCCGCGAAGCCGGCCACGCGCACCGCGCCGAGCGTGAGTGACATGGATTTCAGCGCATGAGCGGCGCGGGCCAACCGGGGTGCGTCACCGGCCGCAATCGCCGCGTCGATCTCCGCGAGGGCCGGTGGCCCGTTCTCGATGTAGAGGCGATAGATGCGACCGACCGCCGCGCCGCCGCCACCCTTCACCATGCCGAGAAGCTGGCCGGTGGTGGCGGGGTCCAGCACGGGAACATCTTCTTCCGCCTGTGTGGCGAGCGCAGGCGAGGGCGGTTTCGGGCTCGACCCAGGCAGAGCGGGCGTCGTCGGGAGCGGGGTCGCGACCTGCGGCGCGGGGGCGACCGGGAGGGGCTCAAGCCGCGCGGCGGAGGGCATGGCAATGCCAGCCCCAATGCGGCGGTCGGCATGCGGGGTGCGCTCCTGGAGATGCGTCTCCAGCATGCGCGCCATGGCGGCGAGCGTGAAGGGCTTGTGAAGCACCCCGTCCATGCCGGAGGTCTTCCAGGCATCGGCGTGGCTGCCCACGACATGCGCCGTGAGCGCGATGATCGGCATGGCGGGGCGCCCGGTTTCCTTTTCCCAGGCGCGGATGGCGCGCGTGCTCTCGAACCCGTCCATCTCCGGCATGGAGCCATCCATGAACACGAGATCGTAGCGCTTGGCCTCAACGGCCTGCAGGGCCTGCCGGCCATCGGCCACGGTGTCGCAAGCGAGTTCGAAGCGGCGCAGGGTTTCGATGATGACCTCGCGGTTGACCGGGTTGTCATCCGCAACCAGCACGAGATGGCGCGGGAATTTCGGCAGGTTATGTTCTGCCTGGGCATCGGCGCGGGCCCGCTGGGCCGGGCTCACGCCGCTCAGCACGTCGCTCACGGTCTGGAACAGGTCGCGCCGGGCGATCGGCTTCACGAGGCCGGCCATCGCCTTGCCTTCACCGATCAGGCGATCCGTTTCGGAATCGCCAAAATGCCCCAGCGCGATGGTGGGTGCCCGCCGCATCAGGCGCGCGGTCGCAGGATCGCTCAAGAGCACGGAATCGGCGATCACGAGACGGCGCTCGCCGCCATCGCGGCCGAGGGTGTCGCTGATCGCATCGACCACCTCGAAGCCGAATTCCTCAAGGTAGCGCGCAAGATTGGCCTGTGTCGCCTGGCCGGAAACCGCGAGCAGCACCTTGCCTGAGCCGATGCGCCGCATCTGGCGCTCGCTGTCGAGACGGTCGACAGGGATGATCGGCACGATGACATGGAAGACCGTGCCGACGCCGAGTTCGCTCTCGAGGGTGATCCGCCCCTTCATCGCCTCGACGAGGCGGCGGCAAATGGCAAGGCCGAGGCCGGTGCCGCCGAATTTGCGCGTCGTGGTCTGGTCCGCCTGCGAGAAGGCATCGAAGACCGTGGCAAGCTTGTCCCTGGCAATGCCGATGCCGGTATCGCGCACCGAGAAGCGCAGATTCCCTGGGTTTTCCGGGTCACGATCCACGGTGAGGTTCACCGAGCCGGATTCGGTGAATTTCAGCGCGTTGTTGACGAGGTTCGACAGAACCTGGTTGAGCCGTGTCGGGTCGGTTCCGATGCGGCCCGGCACCGTGGGGGAAAGGTGGGTCGACAGGTCAAGACCCTTCGAGCGGGCCTTTTCCTCGAAAAGCTGCGCCACTGTTTCGACGATGTCTTCCACCGTCACCGGGATGTTTTCGAGCTCGATCTTGCCGGCCTCGATCTTCGAGAAATCGAGGATGTCATTGATGATCGCGAGCAGCGAGCCGCCGGAGCGCGCGATCACATCCGCGAAGCGCTTCTGCTTCGGTTGCAGGTCGGAGGCCGCGAGCAGTTCGGCCATCACGAGGATGCCGTTCATCGGCGTGCGGATTTCGTGGCTCATGGTCGCAAGGAATTCGCTCTTGGCGGCATTGGCGGCGTCGGCGGATTCCTTTGCGAGGCGATAATCGCGGGTGCGTTCCTCGACCTCCACCTCCAGCGCGGCGCGATGGCGGGCAAGCTTTTCGTCACGGGTGCGGATTTCATCGAGCATCGCGTTGAAGCCGGTCGCGATGCGCGCCAGCTCGTCGCGGCCGCTCTCGGGCAGGCGCTGGGTGTAGTCGTGCCGCTTCTGCACCAGCGCCATGCCGGCAATGATTGCGTTGATTTGCTGCACGATGGAGCGTTGCAGCAGGTAAACCAGCATGAAGCCGATCAGGATGGCTGCCAAACCTGCCAGGGCGGCGTCCTGCATCATGCCCAAGGTATTGGTCCACAGGCTGGATGTGTCGGCCAGGAGGAACAGCCGGCCAACCTCTTCCCCCGAGGAGATGATCGGCACGCTGACCGACATCGTGTCGCGCATCAGCAGGGTCAGCGCGGCGAAGGGACCGGGTGCCGGCGCCTCGCGCACGAGTTGGATGTTGAGGCCCAGTTCGGCGAGTGTGCTGCCGTCGATACGCTGGATTCCGGAATAGTTGATGCCCGGAATCCGTGCCATTGCGCGCAGGACCCGTAAGGCTTCGCCGCGATTGCTGTTTGTGACCGCCTCTGCGGCGGCGGAAGCGAAGACCTGCGCGGTTGCCTCGAGTTCCGTCTGCTTGGCCTGGGTGAATCGAAACACCTCGCGACGCACCGATGCGATGCTGACGATCAGCGTCGCCGAGGTGATCGCCAGCACAATCAACAGCAGGAGCCGGGCGCGGATCGTCACGGAAGCTCAGGACTTTCTATTGCGATAGGGCTGCAGCGGAGACGGCGCATTGCGCAGGAAGCGATCAGGGTCGCTGAAAAGCCTGAGTGTCCGGTTAATGCCGTAACCGAGGGGAAAGGTTTGGCTCGTTAAACTTGGGATGAAAGGTCCGTTCTCCATGATGCCCGTTCCCGACATCCTTCCCGGAGGCCCGGTGCTGCCCGCTGCAGCCGGAAACGGGAAGCTGCGGGTGCTCGTCGTCGACGACGATCCGATCTACCGCGAGACCTCGCGCATGTTCCTGATGATGCAGGGACGCGACGTGACCCTGGCGGAGAATGGGAATGCCGGCTTGCGCAAGCTTGCCGGGGGATGTTTCGATATCCTCATCGTGGATATGGAAATGCCGGACATGTCGGGGCTCGAGGTGATCTCGCATGTGCGCGCCCGCCCCGAGACGGCGGATCTGCCGATCATCATGGTGACCTCGCGCGATGATGCCATGGCGATCGACCGCGCCTATGAGCTCGGTGCTTCGTCCTTCGTGGTGAAGCCGGTCAACTGGACCCTTCTCGACCACTACCTGCGCTTCGTCTGCCGCGCAGCTCGCAACGAGACGCTCGCCCGGCAGGCGCAGAAGGAGGCCGAGCTGCTCGGCCGGACCAAGGACAATCTCATGAGCGTGCTGCGCCATGAGATGAAGACGCCGCTCAATGCGATCATCGGCTTCACGCGGCTGGCCGCCGAAGCGCGCGAAAGTGGCGACCTCGTCGCCATGCGAGAGCATCTCGAGGCGGTGCAGGAATCCGGCAAGCGTTTGCTGCAGAGCTTCGCGGACATGGCGACCTATTCGGACATGCTCTCCGGGCGCATCGTTCCGGCATGCGAGCCGATCGCGCCCGGCTGGCTCTTCGATGACATGCAGGAACTTCATGGCCCGGCGCTCGCCACGGCGGGCATTCGTGTCGAGCGGTGCGAGGAGGAGGGCAATCTGCGTTTCGAGGGCGACCAGACGCTGCTCGCTTCCGCGCTCTCCCGCCTCGTCCAGAATGTGCTGGAACACGCCAGGGGCGCGACCACGTTGCGCCTCATTTCCGCGCGGGAAGGCGAGGGGCTGAAGCTCACCGTCGAGGATGACGGCGAAGGCATTCCGCCCGAGCATATCGCACGCTGCCTCGAACCCTTCGCGCAGGCCGATATGTCCCTCTCCCGCGCCCATCAGGGCCTCGGTATGGGGCTTCCCATCGCCGGGAGCATTGCCGCCCTGCATGGCGGCGATCTGCAATCCGAGAGCATCCTGGGCGCGGGCCTGCGAGTTTCCCTGCGCCTGCCCATCGCGCGCTGAACTGCGGCAAGATTCGCGCCGGCAGGGCGCGCGTCCTGTTTCGTCCGGGGAACGCGATTTCAGCCGAACATGTCCTCGATGATGCCGGCATACCAACCCATGTTCTCGGCCTGCGTCTGCTTGCGCAATTCGGCCGTCTCGCCGGTCCTGGAGATGAAGGTGGAGGAGGCGGTGATCTTGCCGTCTTTGGCCTCATAGGCGCCGCCGACCTTCACGGTGTCGTTGGTCTCGATCAGGCTCCAGCAGGTATTGGCGTAGCGCGCCGGGAAGGTGCGCGCGCCGGTCAGTTCGCCGCGGATCGTCATGGCCGCGACCTTCGCCTGTGAATTGGCGGAGAAGGCGGATTTCGGCATGTCCCCGGCGATGGTGGAATCGCCGAGCACGAAGACATTCGCATCAAGCGTGCTCTTCATGCTCTCGGGCAGGATCGGGCAATAGCCGGTCTGGTTGGCGAGGCCGGAATCACGCGCGATCGCACCGGCCATCTGGGCCGGAATCACATTCACCAGCGCGCAATTCCTGTAGGTTTCAAAGCCGGTGACAACCGTCCCGGCCTTCGGATCGACCGATTTCACGCCATCATGCACCTTGGGGCCGAGCCATTCGACAAGGCCCTTGTAGTGCTTCTCCCAGCCCTCCTGGAACAGGGCCTGTTTGGAAAAGGATTCCTTGGGGTCGATGATGAAGATCTTCGATTTCGTCTTGCCCGTCCGCTTCAGCGCATGCGCGAACATCGAGATGCGCTCATAGGGTCCTGGCGGGCAGCGGAAGGGGTTCGGGGGGGCGATCATCACGATGACGCCGCCATTCGGCACCGCATCGAGCCTGCGCTTCAGCAGGCGGGTCTGGGCGCCAGGCTTCCAGGCATGCGGCATGCGCTCTTCATGTTCCTTCCCCCAGCCGGGAACGGAATCATATTTGAGGTCGATGCCCGGCGAGACGACCACGCGGTCATAGGCGATGCGCCGGCCATCGGCGAGCACCACCTGCTTCTTGTCGCGGTCGATCACCTGCGCGCGGGCGCGGGCCACGTCAACGCCATGGCCGGGCAGTTTCGCGTAATCATGCAGGATCGAGGCGTAGTCGCGGAAGCCGCCGAGAAAGAGGTTCGAGTGGAAGCAGGTCTGGTAATTCGGGTTTTCCTCGATGAGAGTTACAGCGATCTTCTTCTCGCTGTCCCTGGCGATGTATTTCGCGGCGGTGACACCGCCGGCACCGCCGCCGATGACGACAACCCGGGGTTTTGCCTGGCCCAGCACGGCGGGCGCAGGCAATGTGCTCGCGGCGGCGATCGCGCCGGAGCCGATCAGAATGTCTCGACGTGTCGTCATGGTTTCCCCTCCATTGTCATCGTTGTGGCTTGAGCGAGCCAAAAAACGCGGCAAGGGCCAGAAGCTCTTCTTCCCTGAACTGCCCCGCAATGGTCCGCATGATCGGGTTTTCCCGGTCACCTTTCTGATAGGCATGCATCACGGCGAGGAACTGGTCCTCCGGCCAGCCGACGATGGCTGGAACGCCGCCGACCTGCCGCCCGGATTTCTGGTGGCAGGTGACGCATTCTTGGGCGAGATATTCCCCGAGAGCCTTGTCACCGCGAAAAGTACCGGTGAAAGCCCGGCCGGGCCAGCCGGCCAGGATGAAAAAGGCAAGAAGGGCGGCGGAGGCCGTCGCGATCCTTTTCCCGTCCGTCATCAATCATTCCACCTTGATGCTCTTGTCGCCGCCATCGGGCGTCACGTCCAGAACCGCGGCGCGACCTGTGATCTTTGTGTCAGGCTTGCAGTTGGTCATGCAAGGGGTGCGATTCCAAAAGTGTTTTTCCGCCTGTTCGCGGTCATCATCGTAGAAGGCGGTCGCATTCGGCATCTTCACCGTGAGAAAATTTTCCCGGCTGAGAACGAAGTCATCCTTCACGATGTTGTTCATGTTGAGCAGGAACGCGACGATCGCGTAGGTCTCGTCCGCCGTCAGCGATTGCGCATTGCCGTAGGGCATGGCCCGGCGGATATAATCATAAGCCGTCGAAAGATCGGGCCAGAAGGAGCCGATCGTCTTCTCCGGCCGGTCATCCTTCATCGTGCCCTGTCCGCCCGCGAGAACCGGCCAGCGCCCCACGCCCTCGGCGAATTCGCCATGGCAGGCGGCGCAACGTTCAATAAAAAGGGTCTCGCCATCCTTCACGCTGCCCCTGCCGGGCGGAAGGCCCTTGCCGTCGGCGCGGATATCAATGTCCCAGGCCTCGATTTCGGCCGGCAGGGCCACGCGCCCGAGCCCGGTCCTTCCCGTCTGCGCGAAAGCCGGGAAGCCGATCGCGACCGCGAGGGCCATACCCAGCAAGACCTTAGAGGATCTCGACATTTTCGGTCTCCCCGTTTGGCTTCACGTGCCAGGTCTGGATGCCGTTATTGTGATAGATCGAATTCACGCCGCGCACCTTGCGCAGCTCATCCTTGGTGGGCTGCACATAGCCGGTCTCGTCCATCGCGCGGGACTGGATGAGCATGTCTTCGCCCTGCCAATCGAAATCGACGTAAAACCGGGTAAGCGACATGGGCAGCACCGGCCCGTCGATGCGCGCATTGCGCCAGTTCCTGCCGCCATCGATGGAGACATCCACCCGCGTGATCGCGCCGCGGCCCGACCAGGCAAGGCCCGTGAGCACGTTCGGGCCCTTCTGGCGCAAGGGCGCCTGCGGCGAGGGGTTCGTCACCACGCTCTTCGCATCCATGACGAAGGTGAAGCGGCGCGAGCGGCCGTCGGCGAGGAGGTCGGTATATTTCGAGGTTTCCTCGCGCTGCTGCCAGGGCTGGTCGCCGATCTCGAGGCGCCTCAGCCACTTGATCCACATATTGCCTTCCCAGCCAGGCACCACGAGGCGGAGGGGATAACCCTGCTCCGGCCGCAGCGCCTCGCCATTCATCGCCCAGACGACGAGGCAATCCTTCATCGCCTTCTCGATGGGGATGGAGCGTGTCATCAGCGAGGCATCGGCCCCCTCTGCCAGCAGCCATTTTCCATTGGTGCGCATGCCCGCTTCGTCGAGCAGCGTCTTCAGCGGAACGCCCGTATACCATACATTATGGATCATCCCGTGCGTGAACTGGCAGCCATTGAGCTGGGCGCCGCGCCATTCCATGCCGCCATTGGCCGCGCATTCGAGGAAGTAGAGCTTGTTCACCCGGCCCGGAAAGCGCTTGAGATCGTCCATGGTGAAGACCAGCGGCTTTTCGACAAGGCCATGGACCATCAGCCGATGCTTGCCGGGCTCGATCTCGGGCACGCCCGCATGGTGGCGCTCGAAGCACAGGCCGTTCGGCGTCACGATGCCGTCGAGCTGGTGCAGCGGTGTGAAGTTGATCGAGGAGATCGTATCCGCCGTGAGCCATCCCACATGGCGGCGCACGACACCGGCCTCGAACCGCGAGGGTTTGCCATAGGGCGCGGCATCAACGCCGGGGCCCAGGAAGCGGTTCCAGTCCTGCGGCTCGGTGATCAGCGGGTCGGGCTTCTGGCCCTGCGCCTGGGCGCGGCCGGTGGTGGCCAGAGCGCCCGCGCCCGCTGCAGCCGCCAGAAAGCTGCGGCGGCTTGTCGGTCTGTCCTTTCGCGCATCGGACATATGCTTCTCCTTCAAAGGCCAACAACCTTCACGGCGCTTTCTTTGCGCGGCGTGATCGTCTTCCTGGCGGTGAGATATTGGCCGACCACCTCCCAGATGGGCGGCCCTTGCGTGCCCTCATTGATGGAGGCCCAGCCCGCGACCACGTAATCACGGTTGGCGTCGATGGGCGCGCCCGTCTTGAGGAAGGTCATGTTCGAGATGCGGTTTCCGACCGTGCCGAACGGGTTGACCGAAAAGCCCATGCCGCCGACGCGCACCATGTCGCCGCCGCCCTGGTAATAGGGATCGGGGTTGAAGATGTTGTCGCCGATATCCTCGAGGATGGCCTTCAGCATCGCGCCCTTCATGGTCGTGCGGTAGCATTGGGGGTAGGTCATGGCGGAGGCGTTGGTGATGTCCTCGAAGGTGATGTCCTGCCCCGGCACGAGGCTTCCGCCCCAACGCATGCCGGGCGAGAGCGAGATTTCCGCATCGCGCACTTCCAGCATCGCATCGGTGAAGACATCATCCAGCGAGCCCTGGAAATTGCCACGGCGATAGAGCAGCCCCTCGGTGCGCCCGAGGATGCGCTTGAGGTCTTTCTCGTAGGCCGCGCGATGCCTGGCGATCAGCGCGGCCATCTCGGCATCGGGCTCGATCGCATCCGAGAAGATCGGGATCAGCCGGTGGCGGAAGTCCTGCACGCGCTTTTCCCGCACATCGAGATCGAGCCGCGAAATGAACTTGCCGCAGGCCCCGGTGGCGATCAGCAGGGTCTGCCCCACGCGCACCGGCTCGGGAAGCGCATCATGCGTGTGCGAGGTGAGGATGACGTCGATGCCCCTCACCCGCCCCGCCATCTTGTGGTCGATGTCGAAGCCGTTATGCGAAAGCAGCACCACGAGATCGGCACCCTCGCCGCGCGCTTCCTCCACCTGCTTCTGGAGTTCATCCTCCCGCAGGCCGAAGGCCCATTTCGGGAACATCCAGCGGGGATTGGCGATGGCCGTGTAGGGATAGGCCTGCCCGATCACGGCGATCTTCAAGCCGCCCCTCTCGAACATCTGGCGCGGCTCGAAAACCTTGTCCTCGAATTCCGTGTCGCGGATGTTCTGGGCGAGAAGCGGGAAGGGCAGGCTCCTGGTGATTTCCTCCACCCGCTCCGCGCCGAGCGTGAATTCCCAATGCGCGGTCATGGCATCGGGCTTCAACAGGTTCATGCATTCCACGATGTCCTGCGCCTTCGTTTGCAGCGACGTCCAGGAATTGGTCCAGGTATCCCCGCAATCGAGCAGCAGGCAGCGATTGTCGCCGCGTTCCGCGCGGATCGCCTTGATGATGGTCGCCAGGCGATCAAGCCCGCCCATCCGGCCGTAGTTTTTCGCAAGTGAAGCGAAATCCTCGGCTGTCAGCGCATAGGCCATGGGGGAGCCGGCGGGGATCTTGTAGAGGTCGAGGAAATCCTTCCCCGTGATATGCGGCACGCGACCCTTCGCCTCGCCGACGCCGAGATTGATCGAGGGCTCGCGGAACCAGGTCGGCACAAGCTGGGCATGGATATCCGCGAGATGCAGCAGCGTGACATTGCCCAGCGGCTCGAAACGCAGGAGGTCGGCTTGCGTCAGCTTCTGTTGCGCGAAGGCGCGCCCTGCGCTCAGGCCGGTGCCGGCCAGAAGCGCAGACGCCCCAAGACCCGCCTGCATCAGCTCTCGCCGTGAGACCATGGCCGTTTCTCCCCTTTTTCGGCCACGCTTTCCCCTTCACGACCAGGTGAGGGGCCGCGGAATCGGGTCTAGCGTCTTGTCGTTCTTGTCCGGTGCCGCCGGTGCCTCAGGCGACCGTCAGCTTCGCCTTCGTTTCGTAGACGGAGCCGTCATCATCCTTCCACTGGAAGATGAACTCGCCGCTCTCCGCCGCCTTGTAGAAGAACGACTGATAGGGGTTCGCGGAGATGGCCGGATGCCAGATCGCCTCGAACACCGTCTTGCCGTTGAAACTGGCGGTGAAGGTGTTGATGATCTTGCGCGGAATGGTGGCGCCTGCGGCATCCTTGCGCTGGCCGCTTTCCATCTCGTGGCTGATGAGGGTCTTGATCTCGATCAACTCGTCCTTCTTGGCGCTCGCGGGAACCCGGATGCGGGGCACGGGTTTGTTGGACATGTCGAAACTCCTCGCCTCTCGCCTCAGCCGCCGCAGCCGCCGATGGTGACCTTCACCTCACTCTTCGTGGAGAAGAGCGATCCGTCGGCCATCTCGGCGATGGCCACGATGTTCTGCGTCTGCGCGAGGCGCATGCGGGTCGAGGCTGCCGCCCTGCCGCAAGCTGGCGTGAAACGGAAGCTCGCAATGCCGGGCAGCGGGTTGCCATCCGCGAAGACATGGACCGTCTTCACGTGGTCCTTCTCCGTCATCGGGCTTTCAACTTCGACGCTGATCGGCACCACGAGGCCGTTCTCCGCGATCTGCGGCACATCGAGCTTGATCTTGCCGGAGCCCGGCTTCCTGTCGCCGTAGAGCTTCCTGAGTTCGGCTTCCACCGCCGCTGCATCGGCGTGGGCAAGGCCGGGTGCGAGCGCGAAGGCTGCTGCCGTGAGGCAGAGCGCATCGCGGCGCGAGACAGTCGTCAGCGACGTCATGCCGGGGTTCCTCCTCGGGTTTCACGCGTGATCTGGCGTGGAACAGCCTGCCATGCCAGCCCTGTTCTTCTTATTTGTGGACAAAAGTATATAGGTTTTCTTGAATGTAAAGCGTCGGCCCTGCCATTTTTCGATCGGGAAAGCATTCGCGCCAAGTAGCCATCTGCTTCTGAATTCGGCATAAGAAGACACCGGCGCGCTTGCCGGGGCCTTTCGCTCGAGTCGCAGAATCCATGGCCAAGGTTGCTTCCACCCCGCCTTTCGAGCCGCATCCGGCACGCGACTCGGTCCTTCTCGAAGCCCATTCCCGCCCATTCTTCCCTTTTTCCGCGCCCGCCCGCCTCATCGGCCTCGCCTTCCTGCGCGGCAGCGAATCAGCCGAAGTGCTGCGCGAGCGGCTCGACAATTTCGCCCGCTCGCATGGGCGCTCGCCCGCCCCGGAAGGCGCGAAGCACCATCGTCACGAGCTGCCCCAAGGCCTTTTCCGCTGGGAGGAGCACACGGAATTCACGACTTTCGTGTTCCTGCTCGCGGGGGAGCACGCGAGGTTCGAATCGCCTGCCGCCGACATCATGCGCAACCTGCCGCTGCCGGAACAGCCGGGCCCCCATCTTGTTTCGATCGACATCGCCTTCGTGGAAGATCCGGAAGGGGATGCAGCCATCCACCGGCTTCGCCAGTCCATCCTCTCGCATTCGATCGTCGAGGATGGGATGGCCGAGATCGCCTCGGATTTCGCACCCGATGAGGGCGGCTTCGTGCGCTTCGTGGTCATCAATCGCGGCATGACCGACCGTCGCCTCGGAGCGCTGGCGCGCGATATCACGGAGGTCGAGTTCTACCGCACCATGGCCCTTCTGGGCCTGCCCGAGGCGCAGCGAATCGGCCCGGTGATCCGGGAAGTGGAGCAGGGGCTCGCGAAACTCACGGCCGAACTCGTGCATCGCCAGCGGCTCGACGAGGGCGATGCCCTGCTCGCGCGCCTCACCATGATGACCGCGAAGGTGGAGAGCGAGATCGCCCGCACCACCTTCCGCTTCGGCGCCACGCGCGCCTATGCCGCGATCCTTAACGAGCGGCTCGAGGGCATGGGCGACCCCGCAAGTGTCACCGCGCCGGCCATCTCGAGCTTCCTGCAAAGGCGGAACGCGCCCGCTTTCCGCACCTGCGAGCGCATGGAAGCCAACCTCGCGAGCCTTGCCGCCCGCCTCACGCGCGCTTCGGGCCTGTTGCGCACCCGCATCGACGTGGAACTCGCCAAGCAGAACAACGGGCTGCTCGGGGCCATGAACGAACGCACGCAGTTGCAGCTTCGCCTGCAGCAAACCGTGGAAGGCCTCTCCATCGCGGCCATCAGTTATTATGTGGTCGGGCTCGTCAGCTTCCTGCTGAAGGGGCTCAAGGATCGCGGCCTGCTGCCGGTCTCCACCGATGTCGCGACGGCGCTCTCGGTACCGGCCGTCGTGCTCGCCATGGCCTTCGTCATCCGGCGCATCCGCCTGAAACATTTGAGGAACAATCCGCCGGATGGCACGCCCCGCTTGTGAGCGGGAACGACTTCGCATATTTCCATGCGATGCAGATGAACCTTCTCCCTGCCCGCTTCCGGCGCGGATGGACCGTGGCGCTGCTTGCCGCGATGGCGCTTGGCTCGAGTATCGCGCCCGCCGCTGCAACAGAACTCGTCTTGTTCGAGCGGGCGGGCTGCCCCTGGTGCCGCAACTGGGACCGGGAAATCGGACCGATCTACCCGAAGACGCGAGAGGGCGCGAAAGCCCCCTTGCGCCGCGTGAGCCTTGACAAGCCGCTTGCTCCGGAATGGAAGCTGGACCCTCCGATCTATTTTTCACCAACCTTCGTATTGTTGGAAGGCGGTCGAGAAATCGGGCGGATCACAGGCTACACGAATGCGGAAAGCTTCTGGGGCCTGCTGTCTGTCCTCCTCGCCAAAACCGGCACGCCGCCACCTTAACGTCGCGCTCGCGATCAGGAACATGTCATGAGCCAGCTGGCCACCCTCCCGAAGGACGAGATGATCGCCGCCCATGGAGGCGACTACGACCTCGACGTGCTGATGAGCAAGGCGCGCAAGGCCAGCGATTTCCTCAAGGCGCTGAGCCACGAGAACCGCCTGCTTCTGCTTTGCCTGCTCGCCGAGCGCGAGCGTTCCGTCTCCGAACTCGAACAGATCCTCTCCCTGCGCCAGCCCACCGTTTCGCAGCAGCTTGCGCGTCTGCGGCTCGATGGCCTCGTGTCCACGCGGCGCGAGGGCAAGTCGATCCTCTACAGGCTCGCCAACGAGGATGTGCGGCGGGTCATCACGGTTCTCTATTCGATTTTCTGCGCGCCCTCTGGTTACGCCAAAGGCGATTGACCATATCCGAACCGCCGCGCGACCGCCCGCCCGGGCGGGACTGAGAACCATGCCGGGAGTGAGTATGCTGAAAGGTCTTGGTCAGGAACCGGAGGCGGCCGAGGAAACCGCCGCGCGGCTGCGTCGGGCCCGGTGGTTCAAACTGCTTGGCACCTTGGCCAGCGCGACCCTTTTCGCGCTCTCGCTGACCGTCCTGTATTTCGTCATCGGCGAACTGGACAGCGCGCAGGTGAAGGCCGCCCTCGCCCGGGCCAGCGGCGAGCAGATCACGCTGGCGATCTTCTTCACCGCCATCTCCTACCTGATGCTCACCGGCTATGACTGGGTGGCCCTGCGGGAGGTGACCGTCCAGAAGATATCCTATCGCGTTGCGGCACTCGCGTCCTTCACCAGCTATGCCGTGAGCTTCACGCTCGGCTTTCCGCTGCTCACGGCGGCCACCGTGCGCTACTGGATTTATTCATCGGTTGGCCTCGGCGCGAGCGCCATTGCAAGCCTGACGCTGATTGCCGGCATCACGTTCTGGCTCGGCATGGGGGTGGTGTTCGGCCTGGTGATGATGTTCCAGCCGGCATCGGCGGGCACGTTCACGCGGCTGCCCGTCTCCATGAACCTCCTGATCGGCGTCACGGTCTTCGCGGCCATCCTGTTCTATCTGTTCCTCGTGCGGAACAATCGCCGCCGGTTCATCGTGCGGGGCTGGCGTCTGCGACTGCCGAGTTTCCCCGTCACTCTGAAGCAGATGATTCTCGGCGCGGTCGATGTCTGTGCCGGTGCCGCGGTTCTCTGGGTGCTTCTGCCACCCGATGCGCATGTGCCTTTCGCGACCATGCTGGCGGCCTATGTGTTCGCCGTCGTGCTCGGCATCGCCAGCCACGCGCCGGGAGGGATCGGGGTGTTCGAGGCGACCATGCTCCTGGCGCTGCCCGGTGTGCCGCGCGGCGAATTGCTGGGAGCGCTGCTCGTCTATCGCCTTGTCTATTATCTGCTGCCTTTCATTCTGGCGCTGATCCTGCTCGGCACCCGAGAGATCATGCTGCGTGCCGGCATGCTGCAGCGCCAGCTTGAAAGCCAGCCCGCCCCCGAGCGGGAGGAATAGACGATGGCGGACGGGCCGGGCGGGCGATCCGGGGATTGGCCCTATCGGATGAGCTTCGTCCTCGCTCTGGCGATTCCCCTGCTGGCCCTTGCCCTTGGCTCACCGCTTCCGATCGTGATCCTGCTTCTGGCGCAGGCGGCCCTGCTGGGCTGGCCGCGCCTTCGGAGCGGGGAGAGCCCGCGCGAGACGTTCGTGGTCGCCGGCGCGGCAGACGCCTCGCCGGATTTGCGTGCGGCGCTCGATGCGCTGCCGTCCCCCACCATCCTCGTCGATCGCCGGGCCATTGTTCAGCATGCGAACCGGGCGGCCTTCGGCGCCTTTTCGGGGCTTCGGAAGGGCTTCCCGCTCTCGAACATCCTGCGCGACCCGACGCTGACCCAGGCCCTCGATTCGGTGCTGCGTGGCGCGGAGGGCGAGCGGGCGGAACTGATTGAACGGGTGCCGGTGGAACGCAGCTTCGAGGTTTCCATCCGCCGGCTCGCGAGCGGCGAGCGGGCGAGCGCGGCCGTGCTGCATTTCCAGGACACGACGCAAAGCCGCCGCGTGGAGCAGATGCGCGCGGATTTCGTGGCCAATGCCAGCCATGAACTGCGCACGCCACTCGCCTCCGTGCTGGGATTCGTCGAGACCCTGCAGGGCCCCGCAAGGAACGATGCCGAAGCGCGCGAGCGCTTCCTCGCCATCATCGCCGAGCAGGCGCGGCGCATGACGCGGCTCATCAACGACCTGCTCTCGCTCTCGCGCATCGAGATGCGGGCGCATATTCCGCCATCGGAGCCGGTCGATCTGCGCCCGCTGGTGCTGCATCTTTTCGATCTGCTGGGGGGGCTCGCCACCGAGCGGAAGGTGAAGCTCGAAGGTGACCTGCCGGAGGATGGCGACTTCGTGGTGCCGGGGGAACGCGACGAACTCGTGCGCCTTGTCGAGAACCTGATCGAGAACGCCATCAAATATGGAAGCGCCGGCGGCAGGGTTCGGGTGAACCTGACGCGCCGCGAAGGGGAGGTGGTGCTGGAAGTGCGTGATTTCGGCCCCGGAATTGCCGCCGAACACTTGCCGCGCCTGACGGAACGCTTCTACCGGATCAGCGCGACCGAGAGCCGGGAGCAGGGCGGCACCGGGCTTGGACTCGCCATCTGCAAGCATATCGTCACGCGGCATCGCGGCCGGCTGGAGCTTGCGAGCCCCGAAAGGGCAGGGCTCATCGTCACTGTCCTGCTGCCGGCTTATAAAGCCGTCTAAATTCAAGCGCTAAGCCTGTCATCGTTCTGTCGTCGCGGTTCGCTAGAAGGGCGCCAATTGGCCGGAAGTTTTCAGTTTGTCCGGCACCGCCCCCGATATCCGCACGATGGAGATTTCCGCATGACAACCTTCCGTTCCACTGTCCTTCTGGCCTTGGCGCTCCTTTCTTCGACCGGTCTGGCCGCTGCCCGCGACCAGATCCGCATCGTCGGTTCGTCGACTGTCTATCCCTTCACCACGGTGGTGGCCGAACAGCTCGGCAAGACCGCCGGCGTTAAGACGCCGGTTGTGGAATCCACCGGCACCGGCGGTGGCATGAAGCTGTTCTGTGACGGCGTGGGCGTTCAGTTTCCGGATGGCACCAATGCCTCGCGCCGCATGAAGGCGGGAGAGTTCGAGCTGTGCCAGAAAAACGGCGTGAAGGACATCATCGAGCTGATGATCGGCTATGACGGCCTGGTCCTCGCCTTCTCGAAGAAGAACCCGCCGCTGGCCCTGACCCGCGCTCAGGTGTTCCTCGCGCTCGCGAAGGACGTTCCAGGTCCGGATGGCAAGCTCATCCCGAACCCGTACAAGACCTGGAACCAGATCGACCCCGCGCTCCCGAACCGCCCGATCGAGGTGCTCGGCCCGCCGCCGACCTCCGGCACGCGTGACTCGCTGCACGAACTCGTGCTCGAAGCGGGGGCCGAGCAGATCCCGGCCCTGAAGGCCCTGAAGGCATCGGATCGCAAGGCCTTCGACGCCGCCTGGAAGTCGATCCGCGAAGACGGCGTTTATGTGGAAGCCGGCGAGAACGACAACGTGATCGTGCAGAAGCTCGAGGCGAATCCTGGCGCAGTCGGCATCTTCGGCTATTCGTTCCTTGAGGAGAATGTCTCGAAGGTTCAGGGCGTGAAGCTCGACGGCATCGAGCCGAACGAGGAAACCATTTCCACGCTGAAATATCCGGCGGCGCGCGAGATGTTCGTTTATGTGAAGAAGGCCCATATCGGCGTCGTGCCGGGCCTTGACAAGTTCGCGCAGGAATATGTTTCCGATCGCGCGGCTGGCGATGGCGGTTACCTCGAGAAGAAGGGCCTCGTGCCGGTTCCCAAGGACAAGCTCGCCAATTCCCAGGCCAATGTCGCGAACCTCAAGGTCATGACGGGCGAAGGCCTGCCGAAGTAAGCTTGGCGCGGGAGCGCAGCAATCTGGCCGGCCCTCGTTTCGAGCGGCCGGCCTTGATGTGACAGGACGAGTGGGGAAGCAAACGTGAGCCTCATCTATTTCTCGCTGCTGCTCCTGATGTCGGGCATGGCCTATATGCTGGCTCACGGGCGCGCCGCAGAGGGGGCGCGTGGCGCGACCTTCCATTCGCGGCCGGCCTATCATGGCTTGCTTGCCGGGGCGACCGTGGCCCTGCCGATGTTCGCAGTCTTCGTGATCGGTTCCTTCCTGACCGGCTTCGCGGCTGAAGGGCAGGCGCTCGCGGCGCTCGATCCGGCTCTGGCGGCCGATCCGCTCCGCCGTGGCGTGGCCCTGCGCCAGATCGCCGATCTGGCGGCGGGGAGGCCGGTTTCCGGCGATGTTTCCGCGCTGGCCGCGGCGGTGGAGACCTGGCGCAGCGTCCGCCAGATCGCCATCGCTGCCATTTATGCGCTCGGCCTTGCTTCAGGCCTGGCCGGGCTGCTTTTCGCTTTGCGGCGCATTGCGCCGGATTTCAAGGCGCGCAACCGGTTCGAGCGTCTTGTTTCCATCGTCCTCATGCTCTGCGCGGGCATCGCCGTGCTGACCACGGTCGGCATCGTTTTCTCGGTGGTTTTCGAGACCTTCCGCTTCTTCCAGCGCGTGTCGCCGGTGGAATTCCTGACCGGCACGCATTGGTCGCCGCAGACGGCGATCCGCGCCGATCAGGGCGGTTCGTCGGGCGCCTTCGGCATCGTGCCGCTGCTCACGGGCACCTTGCTGATCTCGACCATCGCCATGCTGGTTGCAGGCCCGATCGGCCTTTTCGCGGCGATCTACATGGCGGAATACGCCTCGCCGCGCTTCCGCGCCATCGCGAAGCCGGTTCTGGAAATCCTTGCGGGCATCCCGACCGTTGTGCTCGGCTTCTTCGCGGCCCTCACGGTCGCCCCGTTGATCCGCGTCGCCGGGCAGGCCCTCGGCCTCGATGTCGCCTCGGAAAGCGCGCTGGCGGCGGGCCTCGTGATGGGGATGATGATCATCCCCTTCGTCTCCTCGCTGTCGGATGACGTGATCACCGCCGTGCCGCAATCCCTGCGTGACGGCTCCTTCGGGCTTGGTGCCACAAAATCAGAGACCATCAAGCGCGTCATCCTGCCGGCAGCCCTGCCGGGCATCGTCTCGGCCTTCATGCTCGCGATTTCCCGCGCGGTGGGCGAGACGATGATCGTGGTGATGGCGGCGGGCCTTGCGGCCAATCTCACCTTAAACCCGCTCGATGCGGTGACGACCTTCACCGTGCAGATCAAGACGATCCTCGTCGGCGACCAGGAATTCGACAGCGCGAAAACGCTGGCGGCCTTCGCCCTCGGCTTCGTGCTTTTCTTCTTCACGCTGACGCTCAATGTCATCGCGCTCGCGATCATCCGGAAATATCGGGAACAATATGACTGATCCTGCTCTCGCCCCCGTGATGACCCGCGCCGCCGGCGGCGTCGATTTCGACAGCGCGGAAGCGCGTGCGCGCCTCAAGAAGCGTTATCGCGCCGAAGCGCGGTTCAAGGCGCTGGGCCTCCTGGCCGTGCTGGTGACGGCGGCCTTCCTGGGCTTCCTGCTCGTCGATATCCTGCGCAAGGGCATTCCCTCCTTCTTCGAGCATCGCGCCAACCTGGAAATCCGGTTCGATCCCGCGGTGATCGATCCCAGGGGGGCGCGCGATGTCGCGGATCTGCGCAGCGCCGATTATCAGGTGCTGGTGCGCGCGGCCCTGCAGGCGCAGTTTCCGGAAGCCACGGATCGCCGCGCGCGTCGCGCGCTCGACAGCATGATCTCCTCCGGCGCCGTGGATGATCTGCGCAAGGCGGTTCTGGCCGATCCCGGCATCCTTGGGCAGACGCGCGTGATGCCGCTGCTGCTCGCGTCGGATGCCGATCTCTTCCTGCGCCAGCGCGAGACGCTGATCATGCGGCGCAAGGGCGCCGGACCGTTGAATGTGGAAGGCGAAGGTTCCAACATCACCCTGCGCAATGGCGGGGCGGCCTTCCGGGTCGCGCTTGCCGAGACCAAGGCTTTCCTTGCCGAACGCCGTCGTGCTCTGCTCGCTGAACTCGCGACCCTGCCACCGGCTGGCGGCAATGCCAGCGTGGACGCGAAGCGCAACGAACTTGAACAGGCGGCTGCCGCCATCCAGGCGCGCATCACCGACGCCAACGCGCCCGAAACGCTGACAGATCGCGAGCCGAGCCTGTTCGTGTCCATCGGCGGTGGCATCCTGAAAATCACGGAGATCGGCCCGAATGACGCGAAGGCGACCACCCTTGTCGCGCCGAGGCCCGGCTCGCTCATCACGGATTGGTCGGTGCTGACCTTGCGCGTTCCGGAGACGAACCGCCGCGTGAATGATGCCGTGAGCGCCTGGCTCGAAGCCCTCGCGCAGCGCGGCATGACGGAGAAAGCCTTCAATGCGCGCTTCTTCACGAATGGCGACAGCCGCGAGCCGGAACTCGCCGGCATTCGCGGCGCGCTCATCGGCTCGGCGCTCACCTTGCTCGTCACTCTGCTGCTCTGTGTGCCGATCGGTGTCGCGGCGGCGATCTATCTCGAGGAATTTGCCCCGAAGAACCGTTTCACGGATCTTCTGGAAGTGAACATCAACAACCTCGCGGCCGTGCCCTCCATCGTGTTCGGCCTGCTGGGTCTCGCGGTGTTCCTCAATGCCTTCAACCTGCCGCGCTCGGCGCCGCTGGTGGGTGGTCTGGTGCTGGCCCTGCTCGTGCTGCCCACCATCATCATCGCCAGCCGCGCGGCGTTGAAGGCCGTGCCGCCCTCCATCAAGGAGGCTGCACTCGGCATCGGCGCCTCCCATCAGCAGGCCGTGTTCCACCATGTGCTGCCGCTCGCCATGCCCGGTATCATGACCGGCACCATCATCGGCATGGCGCATGCGCTGGGCGAGACCGCGCCGCTGCTGATGATCGGCATGGTGGCCTTCATCGTCGATATTCCCGGCGCGATCACCGAGGCTGCGACGGTCCTGCCGGTGCAGATCTTCCTAT